>JANLSA010000080.1:0-5472 GCA_031362085.1 Bacteroidota bacterium
GTTTTGAATTAGAGTAACAGAGACAGGGTTTAATCTAAGCTGTAAATTACTGCATTTTTATTTTAAGTGATAGATTATCAGATCAGGTAATAGGAAAATCTATTTTTAAAAAATTTAATCAAACTTATTTTCCCAACCCTCTCTTTTCATTTTCTCGACTTTTTCCAGTACATCCGTATTTAAAGAGTTTTTATAATCTGTAACTTTTTTAGAAACTATTTCATCTGATGTGCCTAAAATTTCGGCAGCAAGAATACCGGCATTTTTTGCAGAGTTTAGTGCAACAGTGCCAACAGGTACGCCATTTGGCATTTGTAAAATGGAAAGAACAGAATCCCATCCATCAATACTGTTTGATGATTTAATTGGAACTCCAATAACAGGAAGTGGAGTAATAGATGCAACCATACCCGGTAAATGTGCTGCACCACCTGCACCGGCAATAATTACTTTCAATCCTCTTTCTTTTGCCTTTTGAGCATACTCAACCATGCGTAAAGGAGTTCGGTGGGCAGATACAACAGTTACTTCATGTGCAATATCAAATTGTTTTAGAATATCGGATGCTGCCTGCATGATATGCAGATCGCTGTCGCTGCCCATTATAATGCCTACAAGTGGATTCATTTGGCAAAGAAACGGTAAAAATTCTTTTCTCGCAAAGTCGCAAAGATTTTATACAAAAGACCTCAAAAAATACAAGGACACTCTTTGCGTCTTTGCGAATACTTAGATGCTTTGCGTGAAATAAAACTATTTAACCAAATCTCCTTTCAACCGCATCAATTCAGTTTCTGCAAGTTTCGTATTGTATCTCGCGGCTATTAATCTGTTGTATGCATCTTCCAAACTTTTTTGAGCTTCTCTTAATTGAAGATAAGTTGCAGAGCCCAGTTTGTATGTTTCAAGAATGATTGATACATTTTCTTTTGCTAAAAGAATATTTGATTCTTCGAGTGTCAAAGCTTTTTTCTGTAGCTCATAATCTTTAAAAGCATTCAGCACACCCAGGTTCAACAGGGATTTCTGGTTGGTTAAAACAAGTTGTTGGTAACTGATGTTTAAGGTAGCCTGCTTAATTAACCGGTTGTTGTTACGGTTATTCAAAATGGGAAGCTGTGCGGTAAATCCATAATTAAAACCTCTGTTCCGGTTAAAAATAGGAAGGGCCGGGTTCAAAGCAATATCATTATTCGTACGGCTGTAGTTATAAGCAGAATTAAAAGAGAGAGTTGGAAGCCGTTCAGCTTTTCTTTCCTTGAGAGTTAGATTCGCAATATCAATATTTTTTTTCTGTATCTGCAACGTTGGATTCGTCTTGTCAAGACTATTTTGAATTTCACCCAGAGAAAGTTTTGTGTTAATGGGGATTGAATCACTTACATCGTATTCAGATCCTGCAGCAACATTCATATATTGATTCAATGATTCTTTTAATTGTTGAATCAACGTTTCCTGTAACAACTGGGCGGCCTTTTGTGCATTGAGATCTACTTTGCTTTGCAAAACATCGGGTTTAGCACCTACACCAATATCCAGTTTTCGTTGAGAAAGATCTACTCTTGTCTGGCTGATACTCATCTGTTCTTCGATTGCTTTCAGTTGTTGTTTCTGGCGGACAATATTGTAATAATTATTAACAACATCAGCAACGGTGTTTACTACCTGGTTTTTTATTCCCAGTTCACCCAGCTTTACAAATTCTGCAGCTTTACTCCGTGTCGCAAACATTTTCATTCCGTCAAATAGTGTCCAGTTAAGTGTAAATGATGCGATGTAACTATTCGTCTTTACATCTCCTTCTCTTTTTGTTCCGTTGGTAAAATCCTGCCGCTGATTGTTTGCAGTCCAGTTGGTACCACCGGTACCGTTAATTCTTGGCAGAAATAAAGCATTACGGTATGAATAATCTAATGCAGCAACCGTAGAGTCATTTTTTGATAACAGGATATCATAATTATTTTTCAGTGCAGTAGCAATGGCATCTTCCAACGTCAATACTTTTTGTGCCTGTAATGAATAACCAAACAGGAGGGAAGCTGAGGAGAGAACAAACAGATGAACGGAGCGTCGCAACGGAAGCCCAATAGAATTACTTAGCTGGAAAAAAAACCTGGTAAGATTTTTTTTTAATAAGTTAATAAAATTAATCATGTGCTTCTTTCATGTCGGCTATTGATACATCTGTATCAATATTAGTGACTTTCTTTTTAGATGATAAATAGGAATACAATGCCGGAACTACATACAAAGTAAGGATAAGTGAAAATAACAATCCGCCAACAATAACTACACCCAATGGTATGCGGCTTTTGCCTGCTGAGCCAATTGCCAATGCAATGGGTAATGCACCGAGTGTGGTGGCAAGTGTTGTCATTAAAATAGGTCTTAGCCTTGCAACGGCTGCATCAATTGCAGCAGGTATTTTCTTTTCGCCTCTTCTTCTTTTTTGATTTGCAAATTCAACAATTAAAATTCCATTCTTCGTAACTAAGCCTATCAACATGATAATCCCAATTTGAGAAAAAATATTTAGTGTTTGCCCAAATAAATTTAAACTAATAACGGCCCCCGCTAATGCAAGCGGAACTGTTATCATAATTATTAATGGATCTACAAAACTTTCGAACTGTGCAGCCAGCACCAAAAATATTAATATCAAGGCAAGTATAAAAGCAAAGGAGGTGTTTGACGAGCTTTCTTTAAAATCGAGAGAAGCTCCACTGAGTGATGTATTGAATGTTTCATCCAAGACCAAATCACCGATGCGTTCCATTTCTTTTATACCATCGCCCAACGTTTTGCCAGGAGCCAGGCCCGCAGAAATAGTTGCGCTTTTAAAACGATTGAAATGGAAAATGGTAGCAGGGCTTGCTGTTTCTTCCATCCTTACAATATTATCTAATTGGATCAGATCGCCACGGTTATTTCTTACGTTGAAAGATTTTAAATCCAAAGGTTCGTCTCTATCATCACGTTCTACCTGTACTACTACCGGGTATTGTTTCCCGTTCATTATAAAATAACCAAACCGGCGTCCGCTTAAAGCAAGTTGTAATGTATTATTTACATCCAGAACGGAAACGCCCAATTCATTTGCTTTTAACCGGTCAATTGTAATTTGTAATTCCGGTTGATTGAATTTTAGATTTACATCAGAACCCTGAAATATTTTACTTTTAGAAACTTCATCTAAAAATTTAGGTACTACTTCTTTCAACTTATCAAAATTTAAATGCTGCAATACATATTGAACAGGAAAAGAACCTCTGCCACCCATGCCTACAGAAATAGTTTGCTCCTGTATTGCAAATGCCCGCATATTGGTATAGCGTCGAAACATCCGACTCATTTGTTGTGCTATCTCCTCTTGCGAACGGGTTCGCTTTCCTGCATCATTTAAACCCATACTGATAAATGCAGAGTTCGTATTCCCGCCACCAAAACCACCCGGAGCAAAAGACATTACAAATGATTTTTCGGGTACTGAATCAATAAGTTGTTGAGTGATACTGTACGTATTTTTATCTATAAAATCAAAATCGGCACCTTCGGGTCCGGTTAAACTTGCCCGTATGCGATTTCTGTCCTCCATTGGAGCTAACTCGGTTGGAATATTTTTACCAATTAAATAAATTGTAGAGAGGCATGCAAGGATAATTATAAATGCCACCCATCTCAGTTTCATAAAACCCTGCAATGATCGGCGGTAAATATTTTCCATACCGACAAAAAAGGGTTCAGTTACCCGATAAAACCAGGAATGTTTACGTGGATCTTTTTTAGTAAGAAAAATATTTAATACCGGTGTAAGGGAAAGAGAAACAAAAGCAGATATTAATACGGCACCGGCAACTACGATTCCAAATTCCCGGAAAAGTCTGCCAACAAAACCTTGTAAAAAAATGATAGGAAGAAATACAACTGCCAAAGTGATAGAGGTGGCTATAACTGCAAAATAAATTTCTTTTGATCCTTCAAGAGCAGCTTTATGCTTGTTCATGCCCTGCTCCATTTTCTTAAATATATTTTCTGTAACAACAATACCATCATCTACTACCAGACCCGTAGCAAGTACAACAGCAAGAAGTGTTAATACATTTATGGAAAAACCCATCAGGTACATTATAAAAAATGCACCGATGAGTGAAACAGGTATGTCAATTAACGGACGTAATGCAATAGACCATTCCCGGAAAAAAAAGAAAATAATGAGAACGACTAATGAAATTGCGATAAAGAGTGTTTCTTTTACTTCGCTTACCGCTTTGCGTACAAAACCAGAACGATCGTAGCCAACCTTTATATCAATATCATTTGGCATGTCTTTTTTTATTGCATCAACTCTTTTATACACCTCGTCCGCAATTTCTATTTGATTGCTACCAGGCTGCGCTGTAACACGAACGCCAACTGAAGCAACATTATTAACCCGGGATGCAAATTCATCATTGTCTGTAGAAAGAATGGCTGTTCCAACATCCCGAAAGCGAATAACGTTTCCGGCATTTTCCCGAATGATCAATTCGTTAAAATCTTTTTCGGTCGTAAGTTTTCCAAATGTTTTTACAATTAACTGCATTGCATTACCTCTGATTTTACCTCCGGGTAATTCAATGTTTTCCCGATCCATGGCAGCCCTGATATCCGGGATGGTTAGTTTGTATGCAGCCAGTTTTGAAGGATCGATCCAAAGACGCATGGCATATTGCTTGCCAAACGATGCGGCAGAACTAACACCCGATATTGTCTGTAATCGTTCTGTTACTACATTCTCTGCAAAATCAGATAATTCCAATAATGTTTTTTTCGGACTTTGAATAATGATAAACATGATCGGATCAGAATCTGAATCAGCTTTAGTTACAATAGGTGATGCATCAATATCCTGGGGAAGACTGCTTATTGCCTGTCCAACTTTATCTCTTACATCGTTCGCTGCTTTTTCCAAATCAACGCCTAGTTCAAATTCAACGGTAATACTGCTGCTGCCTTGCGAACTGTTGGATGTAATATTTTTAACACCTTGTACTCCGTTGATTGCTTTTTCCAGTGGCTCGGTAATTTGTTGTTCAATGATATCAGCACTAGCTCCAACATACGAAGTACGAACACTGATAACTGCCGGGTCAATAGCTGGATATTCACGTACACCTAAAAAAGTATAACCAATAGCCCCAAAGATGATAATGAGGATGGAGCAAACCATCGCAAATACCGGTCGTTTTAAACTAAGTTCTGATAAATTCATTTAGATTATGTTGGATCAGTTTGCTTTTAAAATTTTTACACTACTTCCAGGTTTTAAAAACAACAACCCTGTAGTAATAACTGTATCTCCTAAGTTCAATCCACTTAACACCTGAATATTGGTTGAGTCGCGGATACCGGTTGTAATGTCTGTAACAACTGCTTTCCCATTTTTATAAAGAAAGATTTGTTTTTTTCTGCCAATCGGAACAACTGCCACCG
>JANLSA010000298.1:0-1553 GCA_031362085.1 Bacteroidota bacterium
GCTTTTCCGGCATGGATACCCATCGTATTTGAGTTAACAGTCTTGATGGCTTCGGTTGGTATGGTACTTACATTTTGTTATCTGTGTCAGTTGGCTCCATTTGTAAAAAAAGATCATTTCAATACAAGATCAACAGATGATACTTTTGTAATGGCACTTGAGTGTACAGATAAAACAAACGAAGCAGAAGCGGTTGCATTTTTAATGGCAGCTGGTGCAAAGGATGTAAAAGTGGATCATAAAGAAACAGGTTGGTGGCTTGGTCGTTATGACAAAGACAGAAAACCATTTGAAAATAAAGGCTAACAGAACTTAATCATTCAATTAAGATAAGGATGAAAAAATTTTTAATAATTATTGGTTGCGTAGCGATGACAGGTGCAATTATTAGTTGTGGAAGAGGTCGCCGCGATACAGGAAGCACTTATATGCCCGATATGTATTATAGCCGTGCATTAGAAACCTACGCTGCACTGGATACAACAAAATTCACAAACCAAGTAAATGAAGCAGGAGAAAAAATATTTTATAACCGGTTGCCGGTAGTTGGTACGGTTGCACGGGGGGATATGGCTGCTTATAAATTTAAAAATGATTCTATAGGCTATGCAAATTCATATACGGTTACAAATCCGTTGGATAAAGCAGCAATAGATATGAAGGAAGCAGAAAGATTGTATTTAGTTAACTGCGGTATTTGTCACGGGAAAAAATTGGATGGTAATGGACCTTTGTATAACGATGGTAACGGTCCTTATGCAGCTAAACCTGCAAAACTGGTTGGCGATGCAAAATATGAATCAATGGCAGAAGGTACTATGTTTCATTCAGTAACGTATGGCATTCGCTCAATGGGAAGTTATGCATCGCAATTAAATACAGAACGTCGCTGGATGGTGATTGCTTATATCAAATCGAAACAGGCTAAACCAGCTGATGCTACTATTGCAAAAGCGGACAGTACCATAATGGTAAAATAAAAGAGCAGAATTTTTTTGAAAGAAATTATAAACGAACAGTAATGACAATAAGGGAACAATTTGTAATACCGAAACGCTACAATACCATTTCTCTGGCATTGATGGCAATCGGTGTGCTGGCAATTATTGGATTGTATGTTACACATGGTGCAAAAGATGATGCGCATAGCCAGGCAAGGTTCTGGGCATCACTGCTGCACAACAGTGTTTACTTTTTATTGGTTGTAAATGCTTCCATGTTTTTTATATGTGCTACCGTACTTGCATGGGGTGGATGGACAATAGCATTCCGCAGAATACCGGAAGCAATTTCTGCAGTGGTTCCTGTATTGGGCGTTATTTGTGGTGCTGTATTATTCGGAATTGTTTTTACTGATCAGCATGCTATCTATCATTGGAACAGTCCTCATGCACTGGAAGATCCGATTCTTGAACACAAATCGTTTTTCTTAAATAAAAACTTCTTTGTTTTCTGGACATTGCTTACACTGGTTGCCTGGTGGGGTCTTGGTAAAAAAATGCGGAAACTTTCGCAAAGTTTGGATAATGCGCCATTGCAAACGAATGAAGAAG
>JANLSA010000162.1:0-3839 GCA_031362085.1 Bacteroidota bacterium
TATGTGTCAGCATCACTTTTGTTTCCACTTTATTTACATTTTGACCACCAGCACCTCCACTACGTGATGTTTCCATTTTCACATCTGCTGGGTTCAGTTCAAAATCCACTTCTTCAGCTTCCGGCATTACGGCTACTGTTGCAGCCGAGGTATGTACACGGCCACTGCCTTCAGTCTCAGGTACCCGCTGTACACGATGTACGCCACTTTCAAATTTTAAAATTCCATATACTTCATCACCTGTAACTTCTAATTGCACTTCTTTGTATCCACCAACCGATCCTTCACTCTCACTTAGTATAGCGGTCTTCCACCCTCTTCTTTCGCAATAACGTATATACATTCTCAGCAGCTCACCGGCAAATAAACTTGCTTCATCACCACCCGTGCCGGCTCGTATTTCAATAATCGCATTTTTATCATCCTGCGGATCCTTCGGAATCAGTAATTGCCGGATATGAGCCTCCAGTTGCACTTTCTTTTCTTCAAGGCCCGGTGCTTCGGCTTTTGCTAATTCACGCATTTCTTCATCATCCCCATTCAAGGCTTCTTTAAAAAAAATAATATCATCCAGTATTTTTTTATACTCCTCAAATGCGTTTACAATTTTCTCCAGGCTGCGGTATTCCTTACTTGTTTCTGCAAATTTTCTGTTGTTACTCACAATATCGGGATTGGTAAGTGCTATTCCCAATTGCTCAAATCTCCCTTTTATCGCTTCTAATTTATCTAACATGTAAAGTTTTATTTTTGTTCACCGGCTGATGTTCCCTGATTGACCGTCCCTTGCGTCGCACTCTTGTACGTTCTGTAATTCTACTGAGCAAAAGATGCGACATAACTATTGTGTCAATTAGCTTGACCCTACGTTCTCTCCTCCCTCTCCTTTGGAGAGGGACTGAGGGTGAGGTTTCATTCAGGGGCAGCAAAGTTAAAAGAAAACAACTCATGGCATACCGAAAATTCAAAGCAGATAATTTATTTGATGGCTATCATTTACTTGGCAATGAAAAAGTTCTTATAACGGATACTGAAGGGAAAATAGAAGCAATCGTAAATGAAGGAGAAGCTGGCGATGATATTGAAGTATTCGATGGCATCCTTTCACCCGGATTGATAAATTGCCATTGCCATCTTGAATTAAGTCATTTAAAAAATGTAATACCACCTCACACCGGGTTGATAGAGTTTTTATGTTCCGTTGTAACAAAAAGAGATTTCAACCCACAAATCATTCAACAGGAAATTGTAAAGGCTGAGAATGAAATGTATGATAACGGAATTGTTGCTGTTGGTGATATTGGTAATACAGCAGATACAGGGATTGTAAAAAGCAAAAGCAAAATATACTGGCAGAATTTTGTAGAAGTATTAAGCTTTACTGATGAAAAAGCTGATGAAAATTTTGCTCAATTTATAACAGTAGCTGAAACAATGGAATCATCACTCAAGTCATCTAACACCCGACACCGGACATCCCTTGTCCCTCATGCACCTTATACAATTAGCCCCAAAACATTTCAGCTAATCAACCAATCAACCAAAAACCAAATCATCTCCATCCATAACCAGGAGCACCCGGCAGAAGACGTGCTATATAAAACCGGTGGCGGTGAATACCTGAAACTGTTTAAGATTTTTGGAATTAATGAATCACCATTTCCTGTAACGGGAAAAAGCAGTATTCGTTCTGTATTACCTTATTTTAATAATGGACAAACCATTTTTCTTATTCATAATACATTCATGCTGGAAGAGGATATTGTATGGGCAAATGAATATGCTGCTGCTAATGGATTGAAATTAGTTTATTGTTTTTGTATAAATGCCAATCTTTATATCGAAAACAAAACACCTGTAATAGAAAATTTTATCAAGCATAAATGTCATATTGTTTTAGGTACGGATAGCTATAGCAGCAATTGGCAGTTAAGTATTGCTAAAGAGATGGCGTCTTTACTACGTATTCCATCCGCCAGCTGGCGGATGGAATACGTTCAGTCTGTTGAAACAATTTTACAATGGGCAACTATTAATGGGGCCAAAGCATTGCAATGGGATGATGAGTTGGGGAGTTTTGAAAAAGGCAAGAAGCCGGGAATCTGTTTGATTGAAAAAGATTTTTCATCTTCAAAAAAGATAATTTAAATGGGATGGACAATAATTCTGGAGAATGAAAATGGTAATGCAATTAGAACGCTTGAATTTGAGTTCAATTATGAACTATTGATGAAACTTGATTTAACAAAATACATGTTGCTAAAATATATTAACCCATTTGGAGACACGGTATTTAATTGCCTTCAAATAAGTGATCTGATAAATGACTTAATTGAATTGAAAAAAGAAGTACCTCAATTGAATCAGGAAATTATAGGCATTATAGATATTGCCAGAGAATGTGGTAATAAAATTCACACTTACCTTAAGTTTTACGGAGATTAATAGACTCACCCCAACACCTCCCTCAGCACAGGCAATGTTTTCATTGTTCCAAATTCCTGTACGTGTAATGCAAAAAAAAGTTGGTAAGCATCTAATAACTGTCTTCTAATTTCATGATTTAATTTTATTTGTTCTAACTCTTCCGGTCGCATTGTTTTCAATAGTTCGGAAGTAAACTCAGCATATTTACCTTCTATAAAATGCGGATGAGCTGGTTCTTTACCAATAAAACTTCCTTCCATCAAATCGAGAAAATGTTTTTCGTTTGAGTACGAATCATGAATTTGAAAACCGAGCAACGACGAAAGATGTAATGCGAAATACAAAGAAAAATTTGCCATCACTGCTGTATTGCTTTCATCCAGATGTATAAATGCATCTTCGCAGAAATGAAATAAATTTTCATTTACTTCCGGTTGTTTTAAACATTTGGTGAGCAGCTCCACCATAAATAAGGAAACCGAATTTTTGGGCACATCACTGAAAATGTGTTGATACAAATGCGACCATTTGAATTCTTTAATACGATTCAGTTGTTTCAGTTCATTATGATACACCACTAAATCTAAAATGGCTGCCGGTTGAAAAAGATTTGCTTTACCGCTTCCTTTTTTTGAAGAGGTTCTTACCCCATTTACCAAATACGATTGTATCCCGAATTTTTCTGTAAAAATCAGAACGATAATACTGGTTTCTCCGTACTTAACCGTACGGAGAACAATCCCTTTTGTTTTATGCAGGTTGCCAGGCAATGATTTTATTTTGAAATAAAAATAATTTTCGTTGAGGCATTTTGTGTTCTTCCATCATCACTTATCAAAACCAGGTAAACACCACTTTCAATTCTTCTGCCCCGATAATCTTTTCCATCCCACACAGCCTGCCCGCCTAAGGCACGGGTTTGATAAATTAATCGTCCGTTCAACTCTGTAATTTTTACAATTGCATTATTTACTACACCGCGAATAGCAATGGTACCGCTGAAACCCGGTGGCACTGGATTTGGAAATACTAAAATAGTTTCATTCTTTTCTGTTCCTTCAGTTGCAGTACTTCGAAATGAACAGATACCATTTGCCGTTGCAAAAAACACTTCTCCTGTTTTACCATCTATCGTTATTTGTTTTACATTATCGCTAAGTAATGGGCTGTTACTTTCATTAAAATTATAAATAACTTTTTCGCCATCAGCACTGATAAGCCACACACCTTTTTTTGTTGCTGCCCATTTCCGGTTTGCTCCATCAGTTGCAATACTTCTTACTTCTTCGCCTTTAAAAAGATAGTCTGCAAAATTTCCTTGTTGTACAATGGGCAAGATCGCATCACATCCTCCTTGTGAAAAAATTTCGGATACACATTGAATAACTCCGATACCGTTTGTAGTACCTACC
>JANLSA010000175.1:0-10615 GCA_031362085.1 Bacteroidota bacterium
CACAACTGATAGTAAGGATGGCACCTATTATGAATCTGAAAATATTGGCAATCATTTTAACCAATCAACAAAGAAATTAATTCAAAATGCAGAGTCAGACAATGTAATTATAATTGAACAAATTTTGGTTATGATAAACGGAGTAAAAAAGAAGATCCCATCTGTAATGTACCTGGTCAAAGATTAATATTTCAGGAAAGAGTTGTTGCAGTTAATCAGTAGCTCTTTGCTTTTTGCTTCTTCCACCCTTCCAATCACCTGCGCATCCACTCCAAACTTTTTAGAAATGCTGATTAATGTATCAGCATCCTTTTCATTTGTATAAATTTCCATTCGTGTACCCATATTAAAAACCTGGTACATTTCTTTATCATCTGCCCCACTTGCTTCTTTTATCATTTTAAAAATAAGAGGTGGTTCAAATAAATTATCTTTTATCACTCTTACATTTTCTGGAATATATTTCAAACACTTCGTTTGACCACCACCGCTACAATGAATCAATCCATTCACCGAATTAAAATGATTTTCTAAGATTTGTTTCAGAATCGGCGCAAAGGTTCGTGTGGGGCTAAGAATTAATTTACCTATTTGAATTGAAAATTGATCATTGAACATTGAACCCGCCTGTCCGGCAGGCAGACATTGAACATTTTCCGTAAGCCTGTTATTACCGATATACACTACATCTTCCGCCAACGAATTATCAAAACTTTCTTTAAAGTTCTCTGCATAATATTTACTCAGCATATCATGCCTTGCACTGGTAAGCCCGTTGCTGGCTATACCGCTGTTATACTCAGTTTCATAATTGCTTTTGCCAAAACCGGCAAGACCAACTATCACATTACCTGCTTTTATTTTCTCATTTGTAATTAATTTATTCTTCGGCCATCTTGCAGTTATGGTACCGTTCACTGCAATTGTTCGCACCACATCTCCCACGTCTGCGGTTTCGCCACCCATGAAAGTAATGTTCACTCCAAAAGTCTTCATTGTATCGAAAAATTCCTGAGTGCCTTCAATTACTGCTTGCAATACTTCAGCAGGTATTTTATTTTTATTCCGGTCAATAGTGGATGAAAAAATAAGTTTGTCATAAATACCAACGCAAAGCAAGTCATCAAGATTCATAACAACAGCATCCTGGGCTATCCCTTTCCAAACCGAAACATCACCGGTTTCTTTCCAATATAAATAAGCAAGAATAGATTTAGTACCGGCACCATCCGCATGCATCACATTTACCCAATCTTCATCGCCACACAATACATCAGCATATATCTTGCAAAATGCATTTGGGTAAAGCCCTTTATCTAATTTTTGTGTAGCTGCATGCACTTCTTCTTTCTGGGCCGAAACGCCGCGTTTACTGTAAAGACTCATAAATTCAATTATGCGGCAAATCTAATGATCAACTTTCAATGTTCAATGGTAGATTTGCACCTACAATTATGAAAATACATTTTGATATAGATAAATTGCCCGAATTTAAAAATGCGGTTGTTACAATTGGAACGTTTGACGGAGTGCATACCGGGCACCGTCAAATAATTGAAAAAATGAAAAAGGAAGCGGCTGCTGTAAATGGCGAAACGGTTATTATAACCTTTCATCCACATCCGCGAAAAATTGTTTCTTCCGTTTTTACCGGTGTGCGGCTTATCAATACATTGGAAGAAAGAATAGAATTGCTGAATGAATTAAATATCGATCATGTGGTGGTAGTGCCGTTTACTGAAGTTTTTGCCAATCAACCTGCGGAAGATTATATTAAAAACTTTTTAGTAGAGAAATTTCATCCTCATACGGTGATTATAGGATATGATCATCGGTTTGGCCGTGAACGAAAAGGCGATTATCTGCTATTGGAAGAAAAAGCTCCTGTATATAATTACCAGATAAAAGAAATTCCTAAACATGTATTGGATGAAATATCCATAAGCAGTACAAAAATCCGGGAGGCAGTATTAAATGGTAAAATTGAAATTGCGGATACCTTATTAGGATACAATTTCTTTTTTAGCGGCACCGTAGTGCATGGCAATAAACTTGGAAGAAAGTTAGGCTACCCAACAGCTAATCTAAAAATAGAAAATGAAGAAAAAATAGTACCGGGAAATGGTATTTATGCAGTGTATGCTGAAATAAGTGGCGAGATACCAGCTTCATGTGGAGAGAAAGCAGAATCAATAAAATTGCAGTCTCCATCTTACTCAATACCCTCTACTCACCACGCATTGCTTAAAGGTATGATGAGTATTGGTTTTCGTCCAACCGTGGATGGGAAGAAAAGAGTTATTGAAGTAAATCTTTTTGATTTTGATAAAGAAATTTATGACCAGACATTGAAAGTCTATGTAAAAAAATATTTACGTGAAGAAGTTAAGTTCAATTCGCTTGAAGATTTAATAAAACAGATTGATCAGGATAAAATTAATTCGCAGAAAGTTTTGTAATTCAATTTTGCGAAAAATAAACTCAAATTTATATCTGGTGTTTTTAACCTTTATTTTTTAATACTCAATTTTGTATTCAAAATTTTTTGGGTTGGTATAAATATCAGAAACAGGGCAGCTGATTGTTACCGTTTTTTTATCATCACTCAATTTTACATTTTTTCCTTCCACTTTTTTTGCCGGCCTTGGCAAAGCAAATTTTGTAACTACGGTAATTTTTTCAAGTATATCACCTCCACCAGGAGCCATATCACCCATTTGCTTAAAACTATTGAGGCCTTCATCTTTACTGAGTTCTTTATACTTTTCCTCATCCAATTTTTTTGACAACTTCCCATTCTCCCATTTAGTAATAAAATAATCCTTTGTCATATCACCCAGGCTATTTTTCCCACTTCCCATTTCTTCCATACCCATATCTGCACCGGCACTACTATCGGGACCTAACCCTTTCATTGTTTCACTCATGACGTTTACATTATCCCATTTTTGTAAAACAGCCATTATCTCATTCACTTCGCCAGGATGTTTGAAAGGAGCCTTTAAAGTCATTTTCATGATTGCTTCATCTGAATTCATTTTTATATTCCAGGTAGCGTTGCGTAATAAATTTTTCTCCGTTTCAGTTAAACTCTGTGCTGTATCTAAATATGGTTTGTAAGATATGATGGTGTCCTTATTTATTTTTTCACTTTTATCTCCTCCCATCATAGCTATCATTCCCATTATCTCACTCATATCTGTTTTTATTTCCATTGTACCACTTCCATCAGCATTCAGGTTTATGCTTTCCTCAATTTCAAGACATCCTGAAACAATTAATGAAAGAGAAGCCAACAAAATCAGAAGAAATTTTTTCATAATAGAATTTTATCCGGTCAATGATGAAATACAATAGTTATTCGTTGCATTTTTAAGATTGGGCAGCAAAGAAAGGACATTTTTGTTCTGAATGTAGTATGTAACTACATTCATTCTTAAATCATCCAAGCATTTTCACCACAAGTTCTTTAAGCAAACCTGAATCGCCAGTACCTATATCTTTTATTCCAATGCTGCGCAAATTATATTGATGAAAAAGCAATAATGCTTTTTCCACACCTGGATAAGTATAAAGCTTTGCAGCTTTCATATAATCTTTTACGAAAAACGTATTGCGCATACCTAATGCAGTTGCAATCGTTTTTTCGTCAGTCGTATTCAATCCGAAAATGGTAAAAAGTTTACTGAAGTAAGAATATAAAGATGGAAGAACCAACTGAATGGGTGCTGCTTTCGGATTTGCTTCAAAATATTCTATGATACGTATTGCCTTCGACATATCTTTCGCAGCCAATGCCGCTTGTAATTCAAACACATTAAACTCTTTACTTACTCCAATATATTTTTCAATATCCTCTTCAGTAATATTTTTTCTACTCCCAAGATTGATGGAAAGTTTTTCTATCTCATTATCTATTCTGGATAAATCATTACCGATATGATCTACTAACAGCATGACCGCTTTATGAGAACTTGTAAACCCTTTTGACTGCAGTAACTCACTTGTCCATTCCGGTAGTTTATCATCATACATTTTTTTTGTAGTTACTACCACTCCATGTTTTGCCAGTAGTTTTGCAAATTTGGTACGACCATCTACTTTTTTTTCTTTGTACGAAACCACAAGAATGGTGGATAATAAAGGTTGTTCGATATAAGCTTCTAATTTTTCCACTTCCCGCATTTGCTGACCCTCTTTTAAAATAACAACCTGCCGTTCTGCAAACATTGGGTATCGCCTGCATGCATTAATTATATCTGCCCAGTTAGCATCCTTACCATAAAAAACAGAAAGATTAAAACTTGCTTCACTTTCAGATAAAATGTTATGCTCGGCATAGTTTACAAGCTTATCGATATAAAAATCTTCCTCACCTTCAAACCAATATAACGGCTTAAAGCTTTTCTTTTTCCATTCACCAATTATTTTGTCAACTTCCATAAGCTGCTAAGTTATACCGAATCGTGTTTCAAATTATTTCACGATAGTAATTCTTTAGGCACCCGTTATTGTACTGCACATTAAAGATGTCTAATACAAACCAAAAGGGTATAACTGTCTTTGGAAATGCAATAACTCTTGCCGTATTTTGCCTTGTCAATTTTTCCTACTTCCTTTTGGCACGGTTTTAGAAAATGGGTTGCAGGCAAATAAACACACTAAAAATCTTAAAATAAAACACAAAATCGTATGACAAACACTAATTATCCATCGGCCACACCACAGAGTACACCCCCACAGGTAAAAAGCAATAACAATAAAAATATTTTTATTGGTGCTTTGGCTGTGTTACTGATAGGTTCATGGGCTTATTTTCTGGTAAACCAAAGTAAGCACAAGGAAGAGATACAGCAATCCAATACGCAGGGCATTGGGTACATGACACAGCGGGATTCATTGAAAGCCTTATATGATGATGCTGAAATCAGGTTGGATTCAATTACAGGTGTAAACAATACACTTTCCAATGATAAATCAGCATTGCAAAATCAATTAAAAAAAGAAATTGATGCTAAAAAAGCAGAAATCAAAAGAATTTTAAACGATCGAAATGCTACCCGGGCAGAGCTTACAAAAGCAAAGAAGTTAATTACAGAGCTGAATGATCAGATTACAACATTGCAAACACAGGTAACTGAATTAACTGCTGCAAACCAGGAACTCAACACAGCAAATACAACATTGAAAACTGAAAAAGTGGAATTGGAAACAAATCTTGCAACCACAAAAACAGAAAAAGTGGAATTAGAAAAAACAGTTGATGTAGGTTCTACATTTGCCGCATCCAATATCCAAATCACACCCGTGAATGAAAGAAAAAATGGTAAAGAAAAAAATACAACCACATCAAAAAAAGTGGACAAACTTGTAATTTCTTTTGATGTGGAAAACCGAATTACTAAAAGCGGGCCTGCAGATTTATATATTATGGTTACTGCCCCCGATGGTAAAATAATTTCTGATCCGGCTACAGGCGGTGGCAATTTAACTACAAGACAGGATGGCGAAAAGACATTTACCTCTAAAATAAATATCCAGTATGAGCAAGGTACAAGACGTAATGTACAGTTACCGATTCGTCAAAATGATTTTCAAACCGGCGATTATAAAATTGAAGTCTATCAAAACGGATTTAAGATTGGTGAAGGAATAAGAAGCTTGAAAAAAGGTGGATTGTTTGGATAAATATATTTTTGGGTTATAAACGAAAACCATCTCTTCGGTCTGGAAGGGATGGTTTTTTATTTTAAACAAGAAATAAACTCCTATACTTAATTTAGCTAAAATGATTTTTATGAGAACACTGATAACTGCTATATTAATGTTTGTAACAATTATTTCCTTCACTCAATTACCAAAAATTGAACAAGGAAAATTGGCATTGGATAAAGTCGTAAGCTTTAAAACAGGCAGTGCTGATTTAACAGATGAAGGAAAAGAAGCATTGATACAAGTGAAAGATTTTTTAACAGCAAAAGATTATATAACTACTCTTCGGGTAGAAGGTCATTCTGCAAATGACGGAGCTGAAGAAACAAATCAATTGCTCACTGAAAAGAGATCATTAGTCGTTTGTAAATGGCTAATTGAAAATGGAATTGATTGCAAACGCCTGATTGCTGTTGGCTTTGGAAGCACAAAACCAATAGCAGATAATTCTACTCCAATAGGGAAAGCTGAAAACCGAAGAATGGAGTTTGTAATGGCCGCATTGCGTGGCAAAGCAATTGGCGGTATGCCACTTGACGGAGGGGGTAAAGTAGCAGGCGATCTATGTAATAATTAAATAAAAAAGTTTTCATATTCAATTTGGTTTAAAAATATAAAAGAGAGTTCCGTAGAAACGGAACTCCGTTAATCGCTAACCAGCTTTGCTGATTCTGAAAATTTTTATGTTCCTGCTATAACTGAGATGCAGTAACATTTAACATTACATAAAGCAGCAAGAAAATATTTTCTGCGTCCGTTATTTATTTACGCCGCCTGAATTATTATTTCTATTTTTATACCCTTGTCGTTTCTGAAAAACATATCAAACCAATCGCTGAATGATAAGGAATTACTTACACAGTACAAAAGCAATTATGACATTGCTTTACTTGGCGATTTGTATCAGCGATATATGGATTTAGTATATGGTGTTTGCCTCAAATACCTGAAGGATGCTGAAAAAGCAAAAGATAGTGTGATGGCAATCTTTGAAGAGCTGGTTATAAAATTGAAAAAGCATGAAGTGGATAATTTTAAAAGCTGGTTATATCAGTTAGCAAAAAATCACTGCCTCATGCTGCTCAGGTCTCCAAAAAATGTAAGAACGGTTGAAATACCCCAGAGCCTTATGCAATCAGAAGAAAATGTGCATCTGAATGGTGAGCTGGAAAAAGAAGAAAATTTTAAAATACTGGAATATTGTCTTGGCACTTTAACTGATGAACAAAGATTGGCTGTAAAATTGTTTTATTTAGATGGCAAGTGCTATAACGATATAAGTGAAATAACAGGAATGGAATGGAACAAAGTAAGAAGCCTTATTCAGAATGGAAGAAGGAATTTGAAGATTTGTATGGAGAGTAAGGTGCGTGAAGGGAATTAGGAATTTGGATGACCGATTATTGAAAAATGATTACTTAAAAAAAATAATTTTGTAAAATAAGAAAGTGGAAGAAGGAAATAAGATAATACAATTTAATGCTGCCAACATTGAACGCTATCATAAAGGTTTGATGAATGCAGGAGAAATGCATGCTCTAGAAAAAGCGGCATTAGATGATCCATTTCTTGCTGATGCACTGGATGGTTATACTGTACCAGATATCAATATGGGTGCAGATTTAATTGAGCTAAAGAACAGATTGAAAGAAAGAACTGGCCAGGTGAAAATAATGGCATCGAATAAAAAATCTCCATTCTTTTTTTTACGAATTGCGGCAATGATTGTAGTGGTGGCAGGTGCTGGTTTGATTACTTATACTTTCTTTAATAAAAATAAAGATGAGAATGCCCTTGTTAAAAATGACACTGAACAAAAGGCCACTGAAAAATCAAATTCAACAGACACCGGCAAAAATTTAAACAATATTGTACTATTCGATAGCGTAGCTGGTAGGTTAACTTCATTACCAAGCGATAAAAAAACTGTTTTTACAAATAGCGAAAAAGAAAAAACTGATTTATCGGCTGACAATCATTCGGATGTTGGTTTTTATAAACCCGACTCAGGCAAAATTAATTTGAGTGCTGCAAATACAACCAGAAATACGGGTGAAGTATCATCTGCTCCATCTGCACCAACAACAATAAATAACACTGACGAAAAAAAAGAACTAGCTGCCAAGGAGAAACAAAAGTCAGATGATTTAGAGGATTCATACAAGAAAGATAAAGTAGCCAAAAACGAAGAATTAAAATTAAACGAGGTTGTAGTAGCCAGTAAATCCAAAAAGCCGGGCACTAACAGGGTAAATGAAAAACTACAAATAAGCAGGCAACAAAGCCAGGAGAATACAGATTTAAATCTGAAATCTATACCTGAATCGAGAGATTCTATAAACTACAGCCGTTTAAATATTTTCAGAGGAAAAGTAACAGATGCTTCCGACAATGGTATTCCTTTTGCCAATATTACCATCACAGATGTAAATGTGGGAACCTATGCCGATGCAAAAGGGAATTTTAGTTTGGTTGCACCCGATTCTACACTTTCTGTAAATCTAAGGGCTGTAGGTTTTAATAACAGCCAGGTACAACTACGAAATTCATTGCCTTCCAACCAGGTTGTTTTGCAGGAAGACAATAGCCTGAATGCAATTGTTATTAATTCGAATAAAGCAAATACAAGTCGCAGCCGTACATCAACTATGACACTCACAGAACCCGAACCAAGTGATGGTTGGGAAAATTATGACAGTTATTTAGCAAACAATTTAAAAGTGCCGGAAGAAAAATTAAGACTTCAAAAAAAGGGTGCCGTTGAAGTTTTGTTTGATGTAAACAGTAAAGGTGAACCGGTAAATTTTACAATTACAAAATCTCTATGCAAGGAATGTGATGAAGAAGCAATCCGGTTAATAAAAGAAGGTCCACGTTGGAACCGGAAAAATAAAAAACAAAAAGCAAGAGTTACGGTATCATTCTAAACCAATGATAGATTTCAGATTGAAAACCAAAATTGCTTTTATTTCTTTCATTTTGCGAGTCCCGATTGCTGACTGCCAACTGAACCAATTTCCCTACATTTGTCTTCCAAAAAAATTTAAACCATGATAAAAAAATTATTATTCAGCACATTAGCTGTTTGTACACTTTATTTTTCAAATGCACAACAGCTTAATACGCCGCAAGCAAGCCCTACCGCAACAGTAAAACAAAATTTTGCATTATCAAATGTTGAAATTTCCTATTCAAGGCCGAGTGTGAAAGGACGCAAAATATTTGGCGATCTTGTTCCATTTGAAAAAGTATGGAGAACCGGTGCGAATAGTGCTACCACATTAACTTTTGGTGAAGAAGTAATGATTGGTGGTAAAAAAGTAGCTGCCGGCAAATACGGGTTACTTACAATTCCTGGCGAAAAAGAGTGGACATTCATTATCACAAAACAAACTGATGTAACCAGTGCCGATGCTTACAAACAGGACCAGGATGTGGTACGGGTAAAAGCTACACCATTTGAATTGCCATTTTCAATTGAAACGCTTTCTCTCAACTTAGATGGAATGACAAGTAACAGTTGTACGCTGGGTTTGGTATGGGACAAAGTTTATGTTGGTTTTCCGATAACAGTGGATGTTGAATCAAATGTGATGAAACAGATTGACAATATCATGAACAAAGACAATCGTCCTTACTATGTTGCCGCACAATATTATTTTGATAATGGTAAAGATATGAACCAGGCTTTAAGCTGGATTAATAAGGCGACAGATGCTTCGCCAAATGCACAACCATGGGTACATACTTTAAAAACTAGAATTCTTGCCAAACTTGGTAAAAAACAAGAAGCAATTGCTGCAGCGAATAATGCAATTAAAATTGCAAAGGCAACCAATTTTCCTGAATTTGTAAAACAGAACGAAGACCTTCTTAAAGATTTGAAATAAATTCTGGTTGAAACAATATTATAAAAAAAGCCTCATCATCTGATGAGGCTTTTTTGTTTAAGTGCCCAAGACTGGATTGGAATGCTGACGCTACGCTCAGCATCCTGACTTGCCTTTGGCAACGTCAGGACCACCACACCCTTTCAGTCGCCCCCACCTCTAGCTACATTTTTCAATAAATGATTTCAATCTTTCTTTAGAAAGATTTTTTAATTTCTTTTCCAATTGTATAGCCTCTGATCTATTTTGTTTTTCCGTATGCCATTTCAATATCCATGGTCTATAAGGCTTGGTTGCTTTTTCGGTACCGGCGTTATGTCTTGCAATTCTGACATTAATATTCTCTGTTTGTCCAATATAGAACTTGTCAAAATCCTGTGAGTATAATATGTAAACGTAAAATGACATAAAAAAAAGCCCTGAAAAATAATCAGAGCTTGGTGCCCAAGACTGGATTCGAACCAGCACACCGTTTCCAGTGCCACCACCTCAAGGTGGTGCGTCTACCAATTTCGCCACCTGGGCATTAGTTACCTAATTAATGATTTTAAGAACTCTTTTCCAATTCCAGACTTTAAAAATTTTTCTTTTTCCCTCGCTGTTATTCTGTCTGAAAAGTTTTCAGAAAACATCAATACAAAAGGTTTATAGGCTTTTGTTGATTTGTTTTCACCATTATTATGTTCACCTAATCTTCTCTTAAGCTCATTCGTCATTCCAACATAAATATAATTTCTGGTAAGGCTTTTTATTGCATAAACAGTAATCATAAAATATGCTTGTTGCGTCTACCAATCCTGCCTGCCGGCAGGTTCGCCATCTCTGCAGGTAGATCCGTCCTTTCATTTCTACATAAATAAATTAAATAAAAAAAACCTGCCAAAAGCAGGTTTAAGTGCGGCGAATCGGATTCGAACCGCGGCCCGGTTGTATGGGCGCTACCACCTCAAGGTAGTGCGTCTACCAATCCTGCCTGCCGGCAGGTTCGCCATCTCTGCAGGTAGATCCGTCCT
>JANLSA010000181.1:0-22004 GCA_031362085.1 Bacteroidota bacterium
TACTTACTAACCCATCCATATATTATCTCCCCCGGTTCTCCGGGGGAGATTTTTTTTTCCTTATTGTTCAGAACAAGAGCCAAAAAACTTCTTATTAATTTACTCAGTAATTAATAAAAACAAATTATACGTGAATGAACGAATCATTCTTTGATAAAATTTTGCAATACCTTTACGCCTTACAAATACTTATAGCATGTTAAGATCAATGACTGGATTTGGTAGAGCCGAAAAAAATGTAAATGATAAAACTTTTCTGATTGATATTAAATCGCTTAACGGAAAGCAATTTGAACTGAATTTAAAATTACCTGCATTTTTAAAACCATTTGAATTTGATATACGAAAAATTCTTTCTGAAAAATTGGGAAGAGGAAGTGTTGATTGTACAATCAGCTTAAAAGAAACCGGGCAGGCAAAACCGGTTTCGATTAATACCGAATTAGCAAAAGCATATTTTAAGCCCCTGGCTGAATTATCAGCCGCCCTTAATCTTGATACTACTCATATTTTAAGTACGTTGGTAAAAATGCCGGAAGTAATAACACCAACCGGAGAAACATTGACCGACGAAGAGTGGAATCAATTTAAAACGATACTTGCAGCTGCAATTGAAAATTTAGGCGAGCATCGCATCGAGGAAGGCAAGTCACTGGAAGATGAACTGCTCACCCGTATTAATAATATATGTATCCACCAGGCAGAAGTACAGAAGTTGGAACCCCTTCGCAAACAAAAAACCAAAGAAGGTTTAAAAAAGCTGCTGGAAGATAATCTTGGTAAAGAAAATTATGATCCAAACCGTTTGGAACAGGAGCTGGTGTATTATATAGAAAAAATGGATCTGACTGAAGAGCAGGTGCGTTTAAAAAATCATTGCGATTATTTTAAACAAATTTTAAATGAGCCCGATGAATCAAAAGGAAAAAAACTTTCTTTCATTTTGCAGGAAATAGGAAGAGAAATAAATACAACCGGTTCGAAAGCATATGATTCAGCAATTCAAAAATCAGTAGTAATGATGAAAGATGAATTAGAAAAAGCTAAAGAACAGGTGCTAAATGTGCTTTAATATATTGGAATTATATTTATAAATATTCAATTTTAAATGATCACTATTCAATTTAAAGCCCTCTTTATATCAGTTCTGACTTTACTCAATATTGCTTCATGTAACACAATTGATATTTACGAAAAAACAGTAGTTATACCGGGCCATAAATGGGCTTCTGATTACAAACCTGAATTTTCGTTCTCAATAAAAGATACAGCTGTTCCGTACAATGTGTTTTTTGTAATACGGCATACGGAAAAATACAATTTCAATAACCTGTTTGTAAATCTTATTACGAAACAACCGGGGATGGATAGTGTAACTAAACAACAATTGGAACTTACACTTGCCACCAATGAAAAGGGATGGTTAGGAACCGGCATGAATGATATTTATGAACATAGAATAAAACTAAGTCCACCTCAAGGCACTTATTTCTCCAAATCTGGCACCTATAATTTTTCATTGGAACAAATCATGCGGGAGCAACCATTGGAGTATGTTATGAATGTGGGCCTGCGTATAGAAAAGAAATTATAAGCTTATGGCCTCTTCTGGCAATAGAAAACAATTACAAAAAGCAACACTTGTTTACTGGGTTCTTCTTACATATATCCTTGCCGCATTGGTATGGTGGTTTATTTCTTTGGAAAAACAAAATAAAGAGATAACTGATTTAAAATATCAAAATCTCTCATTGCAAACCGACAGAACTTCAAACAAACAGGAAGCTCTTTTTAAGATTGATAGTGAAAACAAACGAAATACCGGAAAATATTTTGGTGAAGGAGTTGCGTTTCTTATCCTGATTGTTATCGGTGCTTTTTTTATTTACCGCTCCGTTCGCCGTCAATTTCTTATACAGCAACAACAGCAAAATTTTGTAATGGCTGTAACCCATGAATTAAAAACACCTATTGCTGTTGCACGCCTGAATCTTGAAACATTACAGAAATATCAACTCGATCCGGAAAAACAAAAAAAACTGATCCGGATGACGATTGATGAAACATCACGACTGAATTTTCTTACAAACAATATTCTGGTTTCATCGCAATTGGAAGGAGGGGGTTATCAATCTTCAATGGAAGAGCTGAATCTTTCTGATTTATTAAAAGACCGTTTGAACGATTTCCGCAACCGTTACCCACAACGGATTTTTTCGGAAAATATAGAATTTGATATGGAAATAAAAGGTGATGCCCTTTTACTACAAATCATGCTTAACAACCTGTTGGAAAATGCATTAAAATATTCTGCAAAAGAAACGGCTGTTGAAGCAAGACTTAATCGGGTTGATAAAAAAATACAATTGCAAATTACAGACACCGGAATTGGAATACCCATACATGAGCGGAAAAATATCTTTAAAAAATTCTACAGAATCGGTAATGAAGCCACAAGAAAAACACAGGGCACAGGTCTTGGACTTTATCTTTGCAGTACAATTGCAAAAGAACATAAAGCAGACATTGCTGTGACGGATAATAGTCCCCAGGGCAGTAAGTTTGTAATTACCTTTTACCCTTGATATATGAGTGATGAAAAAAAAATATCGATACTGCTTGTTGAAGATGAAGAAAATTTACATGAGGCGCTAAAGATGAATCTTGAGCTGGAAGGTTATGAGGTTACATCTGCCTTTGATGGAGCAACTGCACTTAAAATATTACAAGGAGAATATTTCGATTTGCTGATACTGGATGTAATGCTGCCAGAAGTGGATGGTATAAATGTAACCGAAACTGTAAGAATAAATAATAACGATGTGCCAATTTTAATATTAAGTGCAAAAAGCAGTAGTGCAGACAGGGTACTTGGATTAAAAAAGGGTGCTGATGATTATCTCACCAAGCCCTTTAATCTGGAAGAGCTCCTGTTGAGAATTCAGAAGCTGATTGATAAAAATAAAAAATTGCAGGATAAATCATCCATTGGTGATTCATATAGTTTTGACAGTAATACAATCTATTTTAAAGCACAGGAAGCTGTGAATAAGCAGGGTCAAAAAATTTCGTTAAGCAAAAAAGAAACCATGCTGCTGAAATTACTAATAGAAAATAAAAACGAAGTGGTGCCGCGGGAAAAAATATTGCAATCGGTATGGGGTTATAATGTGTACCCTACTACAAGAACCATTGACAATTTTATACTCAGCTTCCGTAAATATTTTGAAGAAGACAGCCGTAATCCCAAATACTTTCACTCGGTTCGCGGTGTAGGCTATAAATATTCCGAGTAATCAGAATTTAATTTCTTTCAAAACTGATTTTGTTTTTTCAAACAGTTCCATTCGGTTTTCATCCGAATCTATTTTTGTAAATGTAGCTGTTTCAAACTGTATAAGAAGATCTAATGTAGAATCAATAAGCTGATCTGAATTTCCGGATTGTTTCATTTTTTCAGCAAGATTTTTTTTATTCATTTCCGTACCGGTAAGATTATACAATTGGGTAAGATAACTCCAGGTGTTTTGATTTAATCGGTTGTAAAAATTATCACTGATATTATTTTCTTCAATACTTATTGTTTCAAAGATTTCATCTACAAGAGGCAGGTTCTTTTTGATTTGAATATCATCTACCTGGACTTTATCCTTTCTTTCTTTTATCAACAAATAGGCTATTATACCAGTAACCAACAAAACAACAAGTGTAAAAGCTATCTGGCTCGCTTTTTTATTCGCTGCTTCAATAGAAATCTTATTCTCTGAAGTAGTTGTATTGATAACATTCTTTTTCTTAAAATCATTCTTACTAATATTTACAAATAAGCTATCAGTTGAAATGCTCTGATAATTATTAGAACTAATATTAAAAAAAGAAAATTTTATAGGGGGTAGTTTCCATTTTCCTGGTTTTGATGAGATGAAAGGATATTTGAAAATTCTTGAACCCGACAAGGGTGTGTTTCGTTTATCTAAATTATCAGTTACCGAAGGTTCAAAGCCCTCAATTTCACTTGGCCATTGAATTTTTGGTGCGGTGATTTGAGTAAAATTTCCCCTGCCATCAATTTTTATTATTAAATATCCTTCCTCGTTTTTATCTAACTCTTTTTTTTCGACCGATGCATGAATTGCAAAATTTCCTGCAGCACCATTAAAATCAGTTGGTTTATTTTTTACAGGTAATGGATTTACGTTTATAACAACCGGATTTGTTATTAAACTGGTTTCAAAGATTTCAGATTCTGAGGGTAAAGATTTATCATTATCCTGTTGCAAAACACCTTCTGAAATTTCCTGTTCTGTTTTTTTACTCACCGTACTTTTTGAAAACTCAACTTTGTTTTCAATCTTCATTTCATCAATCGTGAACTGACCGGCAGTTATCGGATACAATTGCACTTTCCGGATCGTATGTACATCAAATATTTTTCCATTTAGCTTTTCTGTTTCTTTTACTTTATTTTCAAGGTTAATCATATCATATACACTAAACCCATAGAAGCCGGGGTTCTTTACAATATCCGATTTTGATTGAAGTCTTGAAAATAGTTTGAAGGTGGCAACAATAGGCTCGCCAACGAAACAGGTTTGTTTATCAGTAATTATTTTAAGAAAAAGGTTTTCAGCAATTTTACGGTAAGGATCTTCACCGGGCATTAATTGGTATCCGGAAAAATCAACTCTTTCACCTGATAGAAATAATTTTTCTTTTTTAACTGCTGTAATTAAAAATTCATTTCCATAAAAAGTTAATCCCTTTAATTTTACGGTTGCTCTATTAATTTTATATATACCCGTTTTATTTGCCACTACGGTATAAACATAATTTGTAATCTCCGTTTTTTTACCCTTGATAAATTGTGTGCCGGAATAGACTTCCGGGCCCCGGATAATTTTTAACCCCGATAAATTGGGAGCAGAGAAACGCTGATTGCTGTTTGAATTTTCCACTACAAACTGAATTCGGAATGGCTCACCAACCGTAACAGTTTTATCGGGAGCAACCGTTCGGACTACCGGCTGTGCCATAGAATTTAATACCACTAAGAAGAGGCAAACGATATGGAGTATCCGTTTTTTCAATTGGTTGGTAAAGTTATAAAGGCAGTACTAATTCAGTGATGAATATTTACAAGCGGAAAATAAAAAAATTTTAGTGTGAAATCTACAAATCGCCTAACTGAGGTCTTAGCACAATATCCTCCACACATGCGCCAGGTGAAAGTTGCGATGATGCAAAGATCATTTTCGCTATATCGCCTGCTTCCATAATCCGGTTTTTACTGTTATCATAATCTCCCCATGAATCCGTTAATACAGCGCCGGGAAAAACAGCTGTAACTTTTATATTAAAAGGTTTCATTTCTTCCCGCAGGTTTTTACTAAACCCATGCATTGCATATTTGCTGATACTGTATGCACCACCATTTGCATAAGCTTTTAATGCAGCTATAGAACAGATGTTAAAGACATGACCTGATTTTCTATTCATCATAGAAGGTAAAAGGATTCTGGTAAGATGGTAGCTGCTTAATAAATTAATAGCTAACTGATCCTCCAGTAATCCGGCCCGTTCATTATAAATACTACCCGGTTCAAATGCACCTGCATTATTTATTAAAATATCGGGAACTATTCCTGTATCCAGTATCCAATAACCCGCATCTTTTGCTTGCTGTGAAATACTTAAATCAAATGCTTTAGCTTTTATTTGAATAGAAGAAAATTTTGTTTGTAATTCCTCCATTGTTTTATATAATTGCGTTTCGCCACGGCTGATTAAAAAGAGAGAATATCCATTTTCAGCAAATATTTCTGCAAGAGCCTTTCCAATTCCCCTGGATGCACCAGTAATTATTACGTTCATTGAAATTTCAGAGTTAAGTGTTGAGTATTTACAGTTTCTTTGCAAATCTACAAACAGAAATGAAGTATAAGCATCTCTTTTTTGACCTTGACCACACTCTCTGGGATTTTGAAGCAAATGCCCGTGCCACTCTGGAGGAACTTTATACTTCTCTGAAGCTTGAAGAAAAAGGCGTTGATGATTTTGAATTGTTTTATACAAATTACCTGGTGCATAATGAAAGATTATGGGAGCAATACCGGAATGGATTTATTAAACAAAATGAACTGCGTATTAAAAGAATGCGGCTTGCTTTACTCGATTTTAAAATTGTAAATGAGGAGCTTTCAGAAAAAATGAATGTACAATTTTTGAAATTGTTGCCCACCCGTACAATTGTTTTTCCTTACTGCTTCAAAATATTAGATTACTTAATTGAAAAAAAATATACCCTGCATCTTATTACCAATGGCTTTGAAGATGTGCAGCATAGTAAATTGAAATACTCCGGCCTGGCAAAATATTTTACGGAAGTTATAACCTCCGAAGGAAGCAACTACCTGAAACCCAATAAAGAAATTTTTGAATATGCTTTTAGCAAGTCAAATGCAAAGCCGGATGAAAGTATCATGATTGGCGATAATATTGATGTAGATATTCAGGGAGCTATCAATGCCGGAATTGATTCGGTGTTTGTAAATCATAATAAGATGGAGGTGGAAGCGAAAGCTACATATACTGTATATTCTTTGAATGAAATGCAGAAGATATTTTAGTATTCATATTTTTTAGTATAAATCATCGAAATATCGGAGTCTTGTCATGCCGAGCGGTACAGTTATTAGCTTTCAAGTTTAAAGAATCTTGCGAGGTATCTCATAGTTCTTACAGCATGAGATACCTCAACTACCATTTCCTATAATTAAATGAGTATTAAATTCACCGTTTCGGTGTGACAAGCCGCTAACTGATACAAAGGACTCCTGCGAGAAATTTAAAATTGAAACTGTAATACACATTTGCATGTATCGGGATTTATGCCCATCTGGCAATAACTGTGACCCCGCCTTTTGGTTTATCACCAATCTTAGCTTCAATCTTAGCATCAAGCGGCAATAATAAATCAACCCGGGAACCGAATTTTATAAACCCCATTTCAGCATTTTGTTTTACGATCTGACTTACAGCCAAATAATTTACAATTCGTTTTGCCACAGCACCGGCTATTTGCTTTACCAAAATCTCTTTCCCGTTTTTATTATACACTACGGAGTGCCGTTCATTTTCTGTAGATGATTTAGGATGCCAGGCTACTAAATATTTCCCCTTGTGATACTTACTATACTTTACTTCTCCGCTGACGGGGTTGCGGTTTACATGCACATTCAGTGGGCTCATAAAAATAGAGACCTGAATTCTTCTATCCGTAAAATATTCATCGGCCTGTACTTCTTCTATTACCACAACCGTTCCGTCTGCCGGTGCTACGATTGCATTTTCATCTGTTGTTAAGTTTCGGTTCGGAATCCGGAAAAAAGAAATAAGAAAAATTAAAACACCAAGTGTAGCAATAAAAATAAGCCAGCTTATAATTGGCGATGTTAAACTGATAAAATAAAAAGAGAGAATATTTATAGCCCCAAAAACAATGGTGGCAATAGCTATTGTGGTATAACCTTCTTTATGTATTGTCATATGGCAAATATAGGATTTTGGATTTAGGGTATTGGGAACCTGCCTGCCGGTAGGCTGGTTGGGCTTTAGAGATTGATGTATCTTTTTTAATTAATGAATCATCAATTCTAAAAACAACCAAACAAATGGTATAGCAAACAGCAATGAATCGAATCGATCTAAAAACCCACCATGCCCGGGCATAAAGGAACCACTGTCTTTTACACCAGCCATCCGTTTGAGTTTGCTTTCAAATAAATCGCCGAGGGTGCCGGCGATGGAAGCAATTGCTGCAATGATAATTATTTTTTGTATTTCGAAATCAAATTTCCAGGCAATAAGTCCAGCAATTATCATAGCTAGTATAATACCGCCTATTGTTCCCTCCCAGGTTTTCTTTGGTGAAATTTTTGAAAGCGGTGTTTTTCCAATGAATGAACCAACCAGATAAGCCATGGTATCATTAATCCAGATAGAAAAAATTATTGCACAAGGGATAATATTATTATAAATAATCTCATTCGTATTATCAATGGTATAAATTCTCCATTCAATTCCTAAACTAATCATCATCAGTACTGGCATTGTTATATATACCAATCCAATCAGGATATAAATTAAATAATTTTTTCTACCAATTTTCTTCAACAACTTTATATACTCCCACCAGCAACCAAAATGGATAATAGAAAACAGAATTAAAAAACTCCAATGATTCCAAAGCAAACCTGTAAGCATTACGGCTGCAAAGAGGATAGCAGTAAGTGTTCTTGTTTTAAAAGTCTGGAGGTTAAATGCCATCAATTATTTTTGTTGTGTCCAGGAAGGATTATTTATATCCTCTACTTCAATCAACACTTCTTCTCCCGGTTTGTTTATTTGAGGCCTGCTTACTTTTTCAAATACTATAAACAATGCATATACAATTGCCACAGCAATCAATCCTACCCAAGCTGGTATTTGAGGATCGGCTTTAGCCAAATCGGCTGCGGGATTATTTTTCTTTACAATATATAAAGCAGTTAAAGCAACTGCATTGTTAGCAGCATGTGCAATTATGTTTAACCAGATATTTCCGGTTCGGTAAAACATCCAACCTAATACGAACCCAAGAACTGCCCGGCTTAAAAAACCGAGATAAGAAAAATGGACCAGGCTGAACAAAAGCGATGTAACAATGATAGCCAAAACCGGCATCTTCCACCAACGACTTAATAAATTTTGAATGGCACCCCGGAACATTACCTCTTCAAATACGGCAGGTAAAATAGCCAGCATGAACAATGACAATAAAAATTCCGGAAAACTGTCCATCTTTCCGATAATGCTTATCTGAGCATTATATTCAACTTCAGCTGCTTTAAATTTTTCAAACATTTCTTTTGAAAAGGGAAGTGCTTCAGTTAACTCAGTCAATGCACCAACTAATGGCAAACATGCAATCATGATAACAATTACCAATGCCGACTGTGCTAAGGTTGGTTTATGATGAAACCCTAAATGTGTGAATGGTTTTTTATGACAGATACGTGCATAAATCCAGGCAGGTAAAAAAAACAGAAAAAAAGTAGAAATAAACTGAACCAGGCGAAGAATGTTTGCATTTTCTGGTACCAATAATTTTTTCATTATCTCTTTCTCTGAGGCTCCCGCAAGGCTTTTTAAATCACTATTCATTAATAATGGAATACCAGAAACCAGGGCGGCTAAAATAAATCCACCACCTGTAATAGCTGCTAAGATTGCAAGCTGAGTCCAATATTCATTTTTTTTGGTTGCTAAATATGCCATTCGGTACTATAAGATTTGATTTGTAAATTTGCGACCCAAATGTAGTGATTGCAAATTGAAGATTTAAAACCTGACTACCGTCAGGCAAGTTTGCAAATTGAGGACCATTAATTGAGCCTTGAGCTTTGAAAATTGAATATTGAGTATTTGTAATATGGTAAAGATTGAAAAAATAGAATTACCCGACTTCCCTTTGTTACTCGCCCCTATGGAGGATGTAAGTGATCCGCCCTTCCGTGCCGTGTGCAAGGAGAAGGGTGCGGATTTGATGTACACCGAATTTATTTCAAGCGAAGGGTTGATTCGTGATGCCATTAAGAGCAGGAAAAAATTAGACATCTTTGATTATGAAAGACCGGTGGGTATTCAAATATTTGGTGGCGATGAAGAAAGCCTTTCTTTAGCAGCAAAGATTGTAGAAGTAACAAACCCTGATTTACTTGATATAAATTTTGGATGCCCGGTAAAAAAAGTTGCCTTAAAAGGTGCTGGTGCAGGTGTGCTTAAAGATATTGATCTGATGGTGCGGTTAACATCGGCTGTTGTAAAATCAACCTCATTGCCGGTTACCGTAAAGACAAGATTAGGTTGGGATGATAATACCCGAAACATTGAAGAAGTAGCAGAACGGCTACAGGATATTGGTATCAAAGCATTGGCAATACATGGCAGAACAAGAACTCAGATGTATAAAGGAGCAGCAGACTGGACGCTGATTGGAAAAATTAAAAACAACCCACGTATTCATATCCCTATTTTTGGTAATGGTGATATTGATAGCCCGGAAAAAGCATTGGAATATAAAAACCGGTATGGTGTAGATGGTATTATGATTGGCCGTGCAGCCATTGGCTATCCCTGGATATTTGATGAAATAAAACATTTTGTAAAAACAGGAGAGCATTTACCACCGCCGTCTATTGAAGACCGTGTAGAAGTTTGCCGTAAACATTTGTATAAAAGTGTGGAATGGAAAAACCCGGTTGTGGGTATTAATGAAATGCGCCGTCATTATGCAAACTATTTAAAGGGGCTGCCAAACATAAAAGAATACCGCAATAAATTAGTTACACTAAAAACGGTAGAAGAAATAGATGAAGTACTGAATGAAATTGTAATAACCTACTCGGGCTATGAATTTGAAAAAATGGCTATTGAGCTGATAAACTATCATGAAAAATGCCCGGTGAATTAATTTGTCTTCGGCTTCAGCACTTTTACAACACCATAAATTGAGACCACCGTCCAGATTGCTTCCAAGAAAACAAAGGGCTTAAAGTTTATCAATACAGCTGCATAGCAGCTTAACACACCCCCTGCTACATTCAACATGAAAAACAGTTTCCCATTTTCAGGAATTATTTTAATCGTATTAAAAAAATATGCCAATAAAATAATACCGACACCGAAAGTGCCAATCCAGTCATTATATGTCATTCGTAAAAAATTATTTTGAAATAAAAGATTTTAAACCGTTTAGATAAACATGTCCCCTCCGCTCTGCAAAATAATCTGCTGTGAGAGCCAGGAATGCCATCAATGCCAATGCAAGGCCGAAGCCCCTCCAAAAATCATGACGAATATCACGGATGAAATAAATGTAGAGTGCTGCGCCTGTTAAGAATAAAATGATTTCGACCCAACGATAAACAATAAAGTTTTTTATTACCGTTTGCATGCGGGGGATTTCTTTTTCTTTCAATTCAGAAGGGTTCATGTCATAAGCATACACATTACGCATCCGGTCGGCATCGCTTCTTTTATAAATTGTAAACCCAACAGCCCCGAGCAGCAATCCAATTACTAAAAAGGGAATAGCAGCTCCTTTGTACAAATTTGTTTTTATAAAAAAGAAAAAAACGATGGCTGCTAGAATGCCTGCAATTCCGATTGCCATAAACACCCAGCTTTCTGACCTTTCTGCATTAAAATATTTTTCGATGTCTGCTTTGGAAAACATAAGTTTATTTTTTTATTGCATTCATTACATCAGCATTTGCAGGAGAAACAGAAGAACCAAAATAATTTGTCAGTATTCCTTCTTCATTTACAATATACTTGGCAAAATTCCAGGAAGGCTGTTTATTATTCCATCCGTTCAGTGCCGAATCGGATAACCATTTGAAAACTTCATTTTGCATTTCCCCTTTTACAACGCTGCTTTTTTTCATTAAAGGAAATGTAACACCGTAATTTAATTTACAGAATTGGGCAATCTCTTCATCGGATCCTTTTTCCTGCTCCTTAAAATCATTGGCGGGAAATCCAACTACTACAAGATTGTCTTTATTCTCTTCATACAATTTTTGCAATGCATCATACTGGTCGGTATAGCCACAATCACTTGCAGTGTTTACCAGCAATATTTTTTTCCCCTTATATTGAGAGAAATCAACCTGGCTGCCATTATTAGCAATTGTTTTTAAACTATAAAATGAAACTGGGGGTTGCTTTTGCTCATTGGCAAGCTGTGTTATATTTTTACCTGTCATTTTTGTATACCACATCAGGGCGGGGTAAACGGCTTTTAATACTCTTTGTCGTACTGTCATATTTTTTGTGTTAGCGGTTACTATAAATACATATCCTGTGAATGTTATGAATATCATCAGCAAGATGATAATTGTTTTTCTTAATATGTTGAATATGTTTTTTTTGGTTGGCATAAAATTTTTTCCCACGAAGACACAAAGAACACAAATGGTTTTCTTATTATAATAATTGACCATAAATCTTTCTATGAATCCCTTCTTTTATAAGATTCACATTAAAGTTAACGAGAATCGCAAGTTTTAATCCCGATAACTTAAGATAAGTCAGTACCGTTTTGTGATGAGATTTTTCAAGGTGTTCGACTGATTTTATTTCTATAATTAGTTTGTTTTCCATTATAATATCTGCCCTGAAACCAACATCAAGAATAACAGTTTCATATTTAGCAATTATTCCCTGCTGACGTGTATAAGAAATCCCTCTTTTATCTAGTTCGTATGCAAATGCAGCCTCATAAACGCTTTCAAGTAACCCAGGGCCAAGTGTAGTATGAGTTTTGAAACAAATATCAACAGCAATAGTAGCTAATTCATTTTCAGTCATACTATTTATTTTAAAAACAACTTTGTGTTCTTTGTGTCTTAGTGGGAAATTTTACCTGATCACCCATTTAAACAATTTCATTTTTCCTTTAAATGGCGGATACTTTAAATCCGGGTCAAACCAGGTTGGTGTTTTCATTACTGGTTTCTCACGGGTAAATGTTTTGAATGAATACTTTCCATGATAAGCACCCATTCCGCTATTACCTACACCGCCAAATGGAAAACTTTTATTCGCAAAATGCCAGGCTGAATTATTGATACAACCTCCGCCAAAGGAAATTTTATCAACCCACTCGTTTTGCTTTTTGTTGCTTTTGGTAAAAAGATAAAAAGAAAGTGGGTTTGCATTACGCTGTACAATATTCATCGCTTCTTCTGTTGTGTGGAATGTAATTACCGGAAGAATGGGGCCAAATATTTCCTCTGTCATCAACAACGAATCTATAGAAACATTTTCGATCAATGTAGGTGCGATATGAAGTTTGCTTCTATCGTGATGACCACCATAAATCGTTTTTCCCAGTAATAAATAGGAAACCAGTTTATTAAACCGGCTTTCATTTATGATTTTTCCATAATCATCGCTATTTACAGAATCGTTGGTATAAAATTTTTCGATTGTCTTTATTATTTTTCCCAATAAAGCTTCTTTTATATCTGCATGCACCAACAGATAATCAGGTGCAATACATGTTTGTCCTGCATTTACAAATTTTCCCAGTACAATTCGTTTTGCAGTCGCCTCAAGATCTGCATCTGCTTCAACAATTGCTGGGCTTTTCCCTCCCAGCTCAAGAGTAACGGGCACCAATTTTTCAGCTGCCATTTTATAAATAATTTTTCCAACAGGTATACTTCCGGTATAGAAGACGTGGTTAAATTGAAAGCCGTTCATCATCTCAGGAACAACGGCTGCACCATCGCCTTCAACTACTTTGATATACTCTTGCGGAAAAATTTCTGAAACTATTTTCTGAATAACTGTCGAGGTTGCTGGTGCAAGTTCTGAAGGTTTTAGAACCACACAATTGCCCCCTGCTATAGCTCCGGCGAGAGGTAGCATCATTAATTGGAAAGGGTAATTCCAGGGAGCGATAATTAAAACAACACCCAGCGGGTCGCGGTATATTTTGCTTGACGAAGGAAGATTTACCAGTTGGGTTGCTACCGATTCTGGCTGCATCCATTGCTTCAGGTTTTTCAGCATTGTATTTATTTCTGCTAATAATAAACCCAATTCAGTAGCATAGGATTCTTCTTTGCTTTTCTTAAGATCGGAATATAATGCTGAATAAATTTCATGTTCATATTTCAACAATACCTTTTTAAACTTTACAAGCTGGTCTTTGCGGTAATTATATGAGCGGGTAGCACCACTGTCATAATAAGCCCTCATTATTTCAAGCTCATTTATTAAAGCCATTTAGTTAAATTTGTCTCAAGGTAATAAAATCATGACAGACGAATATTATATGATGCAGGCATTGAAGGAGGCAAAAAGAGCTTTTGAAGATGATGAAGTTCCCGTAGGTGCTGTTGTTGTATTAAACGAAAAAATAATAGCAAGGGGCCATAATATGGTAGAAAGATTGAATGATCCTACGGCACATGCCGAAATGATTGCACTCACATCTGCCTTTAATTTACTTGGTAGTAAATATTTACCTGAAGCAACTTTATATGTAACTATTGAACCATGTTTTATGTGTGCAGGTGCTATTTATTGGAGTAAAATTGGAAAAATAGTTTATGGTGCTGATGATGAAAAAAATGGGTATAAGAAAACGGCTGGCTCAAATTGGCCTTTTCACCCAAAAACTGAATTGATTCGTGGTGTACTAAATGATGAATGTGCAAAATTGATGAAGGATTTTTTTAAAAAGAAAAGATAAATATTGGCTGCTAATCAAAAAATACCGGCTTTAAAAATTACGCTTACTCATCCCGGTAGCCAAAGAGAGATTAATATTGATAAATCAATTTATACCCCTTTCAAAGCTGCAATTCTTCAAAGCTTGAAAAGCAGTAAAGGGAAATCTTTTACTGAATTAACTGAAGCTGTTATGAAAATCATTCTTAAAAAAATTCCCGGCTTTAATAAATCAATCCCCTGGTACACCATTTCAATTCTGCGTGACCTGGAAACAAAAGGTATTGTAGAACCTTTTATTGAAAAAGGGAAAAAAATGAACCGCTTGAAAAAATGATCAGCGTATTTTTATTTTTATGTTCTTAAAACATACGCCGGTATTGGTTACATCGCTATGTGATGCCTGCAAAGCAATATGCCCTTTTATTGCAGCACCATAACCGGGAACATCCTTCCATTTGCCTGCCTCTTTTTGTTTTTTCCACGCATCGCTCCACAATTCATATTCCACTACTTTTTGCCCATTAAGCCAATGTTCAACATGTCCTTTGTTTACAATTATTACCGTGTGATTCCATTCACCCGGAGGTTTTATAGCTTTTACAGCAGGGGCTTGCATAGCATAATTAGCACCAGTTTTTTGGTATTCATCTATTTTTTCGGGGAAATTCTCATCATCTATCAACTGGTATTCCGGCCCACTTTCATATGTGTTATTATTGTTTTCCGTTACCATATACATTATGCCGCTGTTCCCTTGCGATGAAAGCTTCCAGTCAATCGAAAGTTCATAATTCTCATATACGCCATCGGAAATAATATCAGGGTTTTGATTGGTCGAAGGTTTCATACTACAGATTGCTCCTTCCGATACTTTCCATGATGAGCCGGGAAGATTTTTATAAGTTCTCCAGCCCTCAAGCGTTTTACCATCAAACAATAATTTCCAGCCTGCCTTTTTTTCCGCTTTCGTTAGCTTATTATCTTTTTTCCCGGTAAAAGAAATAAATAAAAAAACGGATAGCATCATAACAATTGATTTTATTTTCATATGTTTTATTTAAACAATTTTTAGATTGATTGGATCCCATTTTACAGCTTTATCTGTAAAATAGCTGTCGTTGCACAACAAAGCCGGTGAAGCAGCTCTGAAACCAAATAGTGCATCTTCTGTTGCTACTTTTTTATTTCGGATACAGTTAAAGAAATTATTGAAGTGATCATAATGGGCACCTTTATATCCTTCTTCTGCTTTATAAATAGTCGTAGCAGGGGGCACCATTTTTTTCCGATCATAAACTTCCTGTGTACCATTATTCATTTTTGTTTTTAATAACGGATCATCCACTGCAGCATAAGCCTTATTTTTTGTAAGTGTTACTTTATCCCATTCCACGTTCATACTTCCTTCGCTTCCTACAAGTCGCAGGTAAGTGCTGTCTGCTGTTCCATCTACAAAGTTTACCCTTAATGATAAATTGAATGCTGGATGTTGATCGGTATCTGCATAATCAAACATTCCCATTAAAATATCTGGTACTTCTCTTCCGTCTTTCCAGTAACGAAGACCACCCATTGCCATTATTTTTTGCGGCCCTTTCGAATTGGTAATAAAATGCAGGCTGGAAAATAAATGCACAAACAAATCTCCTGAAACACCGGTACCATAATCCTTGTAACAACGCCAGCGGAAAAAGCGTTTGGCATCAAATGCCTGAGGCGGATATTTATTTAGAAATTGTTTCCAATCGACTGTTTTTTCTGATGCATCAGCAGGTATATCATACTGCCATGCACCAAACGGTGAGTTGCGTGCCCAGAAACCTTCCGCATAATTTAATTTACCAATTGCACCAGCGGCTAATAATTCTTTTGCTTTTTCATTTCCCAAAGAACTCACACCCTGGCTACCCACCTGCATTACCACTTTGTTTCGGTTCTGAGCTTCTACAACGGCTGCGCCTTCTGTTACATCATGCACCATTGGTTTTTCGCAGTACACTGCTTTGCCACTGTTCATAGCAGCCACAGAAATATCTTTATGCCAATGATCCGGTGTAGCAACTATTACTGCATCAATATCTTTTCTCAGCAAAATTTCTCTGTAATCTCTTGTTGTAAAAATATCCTGCCCATAAGTCTTTTTTGCAGCTTCCAGTCTTCCATCATACAAATCACATGCTGCAACAATTTTTACTCCCGGAACCGTAATAGCTGTATTTGCATCGGCTGTCCCCATTCCACCGGCGCCAATTAATGCAATCTGGATATTATCATTGGGATTATAATATTTTCGAAGCAACGTTACCTGTTCATCATTTTCGGTTGCATTTATTAACCCCGGTATAGATGATGCCAGCACTGTGCCTGCAATTTTCTGAATAAACCCTCGTCGAGAGTTAGCTGAAGATTCCTGATTCATATTTTTATTTTTAGTAAATTTTGAAGAAAGTTACATAAAAATAGAAATGCTTGTAAAATTATATTCCATATCTCGAAAAATGAAAATGTTCCGCTTAAGTCATTCACACGTAATTTTGTTTCTATAAAAATATTATATCACAAACTTGTCTGTCGGCAGACAGGTATTAAATCTTAATTATTATGGCATTTACATTAGCACCTCTCACGTATGCACACGATGCATTAGAACCGCATATTGATACAACTACAATGCAAATACATCATGGTAAACATCATCAGGCTTATGTTGACAATCTGAACAAAGCAATAGCTGGCACAGAACATGAAAATAAAAGTCTTGTTGAATTGGTAGCAAATGCCGGAAAAATTTCTCCTGCAATACGCAACAATGGTGGTGGTCACTGGAATCATACTTTCTTCTGGGAAAGCCTGGACGAAAATGCCGGTGGTGCACCTGCTGGTGATTTAGCTATTGCTATACATGATGCATTTGGATCTTTTGATTCCTTCAAAGAAAAATTTGCCAATGCCGGTATAACAAGATTTGGCAGCGGCTGGGCCTGGCTGGGTGTTGATAGTAATAAAAAACTCTGTGTTTGCAGTACACCGAACCAGGACAATCCGTTAATGGATGTGGCTGAAACTAAATGTACGCCTATACTGGGTGTGGATGTTTGGGAACATGCTTATTATTTAAAATATCAAAACAAAAGAGCAGAATACTTAGGTGCTTTTTGGAATGTAGTGGATTGGAAAAAAGTAGCGGAAAGATTTGAAGCCGCAGTAAAATAAATACACCAGGTCCGACCAACCGGCGGAGACTTTTGATATTTTTTTAAACGCTGTCCTTACAAAAAGGACAGCGTTTTTTTTATTATATCCTGAAGTTTGTGATGATAAATAAAAACTACCTTAGAGGTCAACTAATTTATCATGAATCAAAATGTAATCGCAGGAATCGGTAATACACCACTTATTCGATTACAAAAAATTGTTCCAAAAAACTCAGCCGCCATTTTTGCAAAACTAGAATGGGCTAACCCAACCGGTAGTATGAAAGACCGATGGGCTAAAGCAGCTATTGAAACTGCTGCTGAAAACGGAAAAATAAAACCCGGTGATACAGTAGTGGAATATACAGCCGGTACAACCGGTGTTTCCCTTGCTTTTGTTTGTGCTGCATTGGGATATAAATTTCATGCAGCCTTCTCTGATGCATTCAGTGATGAAAAAAGAAGAACAATGCTTGCTTTCGGTGCACAGATAACGGATGTACTGAGTGACAACAAAAAGATTACGGAATCACTCATCAAAGAAATGATTGCTACAGCAAAAATATTAAGCGAACAACCCGGGCATTGGTGGTGTGATCAATTAAACAATAAGAATGCAACAAAAGGTTATCATTCCTTAGGTGAAGAAATATGGAAGCAAATGAATGGAAACTTAAACGCATTTGTACATTGTGTAAGTACCACTCACTCATTACACGGAACAACAGAAATTTTATGGAAGCATGATAAAAACATTCATATTGTGGCCGTTGAACCTGAAGAATCAGCTGTTCTTTCGGGCAAACCGTCAGGCTCGCATAAAATCGAAGGAATTGGAATTGGGTTTATCCCACCACTCTGGAAACCTGAAATGGTGAATGAAATTTTAACTGTAACAACCGATGATGCAAAAGCAATGGCAAGAAGGCTGGCAAAAGAAGAAGGAATATTTGCTGGTACTTCTTCAGGTGCCAATGTTGTGGCTGCCTTACGGATTGCAGAACGATTAGGTGAAGGAAAGAATATAGTTACGTTAATGGTTGATTCAGGTCTTCGTTACTTAAGTACAGATGTATATAAATTTTAACAGATGATAAAAATTGAAACAGATATAATAAATTTGATTCATGTATGACCTCATCTTAAAAAATATTACCCGATTTATTGAACTTACTGATGAAGAGAAAAAATTTTTTACATCTCTGTTAAAAATAAAAAAGCTAAGGAAAAAACAATACCTGCTTCAAGAAGGTGATATAAGTCGATATGAATACTTTGTAAACAAAGGTTGCATCCGGGCTTATTCCATTGATGAAAAAGGACAGGAACATATTGTACAGTTTGCAATTGAAGATTGGTGGATTGGAGATATGTACAGTTTTCTTACTCAAACACCGGCCCGGCTAACTATTGATGCACTTGAAGATTCAGAATTGTTCTGCCTTGATAGTTCATCACTAGAAATACTTTTTAAACAAGTCCCGAAATTTGAACGATTCTTCCGCCTGTTAGTTCAAAATGCTTTTATTGCAGGGCAGCGCCGTATCATTGAAACGATGAGCCTGACAGCCGACGACCGGTATTGCAGTTTTATAGAAAAATATCCTTTAATGGAACAACGGCTCCCATTAAAACAAATTGCCAGTTTCCTGGGCATAACTCCCGAATCACTCAGCCGCATCCGAAGTCAATACAATAAGAACGGAAAGACTTCTTAACCTATATCAAGCCTATTTCTTCTCCTGCATCAATGGAGGCGGGCGGGTATTGTTTGCAATTTTACATTTAAATAAAACTTAAAATATATGCAATCGATTAAAGAAAAAGTTAACCACCTGAATCAATTAATTACTGAAGGCAAAGCTCTTGAAGGTTTTGATTTGTATTATGACGATGAAGTAGTGATGCAAGAGAATGAAACTACTCCCACCATAGGTAAAGAAGCAAACCGGGTAAGGGAAATTGATTTTTTTGGAAGCATAACAGAGTTTCGCGGTGCAAAAGCACTGGATGTAGCAGTAGGAGAAAATATCAGCTATGTACAATGGCATTACGATTATACGCATAAAGACTGGGGCGTTCGTAAGTACACACAAGTATCCGTTCAGTATTGGAAGGATGGCAAAATTGTAAAAGAGCAATTTTTCTATGGTAATTAAAAAATACTATTTTAAAAAAACCGTTTGCAATTGACAAACGGTTTTTTTATTAGTGAAAATAATTTTTATCGTCGTTACTATTATTCAATTTATTAATGGCTTCTACTTTATTGTTTACATGCAATTTTGAATAAATATTTCTTAAATGACTTTTAATAGTCAGCGGGCTATTGAAAAATTTGTCTGCCATTTCATGTACACTCATACCGGTTGCCACCAAATTCAATATTTCATTTTCCCGGGTTGTTAATTCTGCAAGTCGATGCTGTTGTGGTTTATTTTGAAAAACCATTACAACTTTTTTGGCAATGTAGCGACTCATGGGAGCACCACCTTTCTGCAGCTCATCCAATGAGTCCAGAATTTCTTCCGGTCTTGCATCTTTGAGAATATAACCTACCGCACCATTTTTTAGTGCATTAAAGACATATTCATTGTCGTCGTAATAAGAACAAATCATAAACTGAGTGTTCGGTAATTCATTTTTCAAAAAATGAATAAGCTCAATGCCATTTTTTCCCGGAAGTTTAATATCAACTATAGCTATATCTGGCGGAAAACGAATAATACCCTGCATTGCATCTTCGGCAGAAGCATAGGTGTTAAGGATGCGAAATTTTTCAGAACCATTAATCAATTGTTCTAATCCGTCCCTGAAATGTTTATCATCTTCTATAAGCGAAACCGTAACCACTGTATTTTATTTTTTATAAAAAACAAGATACAACTTTTACAACGACAATGAAATTTGAATAACGGGTGGTAATAATTTTTTAAACCCAATTATTATGGAACGGGGTCATATCCACTGCCACCCCAGGGATGGCAACTTGAAATTCTTTTTATAGTCAACCATAAACCTTTGAAGACTCCATGCTTTTTTAATGCTTCCACAGCGTAATGTGAGCAGGTAGGAGTGTACCTGCATTTGGGCCCTAGTATGGGAGAAATTACCCATTGGTAAATTTTTATCAAAGCTATAAAAGGAAGGCTAAGTATCTGAAGGAGTCTTTTCATCAACAATTTTTTCAAATTTTTTCAATACCAAAGCTACTTTATCTTTTACCAGTTTAAAATCAGGAATTTCTTTGGCAGTATAAATAAAAAAAACATTCAATTTACTTCCAGATACTTTCAGTTTTTCAGTCAACTCATTTTTTTGTACCCGGTAAGCTTCCCGTGTCAGTCGTTTAATCCGATTTCTATCAACTGCTTTTCTAAAATTTTTTACAGAAACCCCTACTCCAAATTGCAGTTTGAATATTAAGTGATCAGTGATGAGTGAGGATTGAAACAAATAAAAAATCCGGAACGGTGTAACAGTAAACTTCTTCCCTTCACTAAACAGCTGTTCAATTTGTTTTCGGCTTTTAAGCCTTTCATTTTTTCCAAGTGTAAATTGTTTTGCCAAAATAAAATATAGTTATTAAAAGTAAGGAATCTTCTTACACTCATTTACCAGACGTGGTTAAAAAAAATAGCTCCGGTAAAAAACCGGAGCTACAAGCCATCCTGATAAACAGGTGGAATTATTTAAGTTTACTTTCACTGGAAACTGAAAGTTTTGCACGACCCTTTGCACGGCGGCTTGCCAAAACTTTACGACCATTCGCCGTTTTCATGCGTTTACGAAAACCATGAACTGTTTTACGGCGTTTTGTGTGCGGTTGAAATGTACGTTTCATACTATTTTTTATTTTTCCCGATTTTAATACATCGGAATACTTTTTTTAAATTTGAGCTTCTTCAAAAAAATATTTAAAGAAGAATTGCTTAATTCCTAAATCTATCAGAGGTCACCACACCCCCGATTTGTGAAAGGACGGCAAAGGTAAGGGAATGGGGTTTAAAATTTAAGAGCCTATTTGAATTTCTTTTTGACGATTTAGTTACCGCTTTTCCATTGAAAATCAGGAGTTTCGTAAGCAAATTACTTATATCAACGGGATGGATTCTATTTTTGCCACATGTTTATAAAACATCTTACAAAAGAGCAGGCATTACAAAAACTAAAACATTATTGCGGATACCAGGAACGATGCCATAGCGAGGTAAAAGAAAAGCTATGGCAATTGAAGGTGAGTAAAAAAGAACATGATGAAATAATTGCCAGCCTGATTGAAGATGATTATTTGAATGAAGAAAGATTTGCTGTTCTATTTGCAGGCGGAAAATTCAGAGTAAAGCAATGGGGCCGTGTAAAAATAAAATATGAATTGAAACAAAAACAGGTGAGTGAATACAGTATAAAAAAAGCGTTGAACCAGATTAATGAAGAAGATTATCTAAAAATACTTGTTTTACTGGCCAAAAAAAAATATGCAACTTTGAAGAACGAACAGTGGTTGATTCGGAAAAAGAAAAC
>JANLSA010000197.1:0-1812 GCA_031362085.1 Bacteroidota bacterium
CCCTTGGCAGTGCCAAAAACGGCCGCTTTAATGAAGCTCAGAAATATTTCTGATGAAGTAATAAAATTAGTGACCTATCAAAATGCAATTGACGCTTTTGCGCAAAGTGGCCAAATAAACAAGAGTGATTTTGAGAATCCTCTTGAAATTGACCAAAGTTTGAAATTCAATGGCAATACAGTTTTGAGAGGTGGACAAATACCTCGGATGGATAAAAACTCCATATTTATTAAATAGCTTTTATAACCTGTACCTAAGAAATAACCCTACAATTGAATATAAAACCTTATTTGCAACTCGCTCGCCCAGCCAATATAATCACAGCAATAGCTGATATTATTGCCGGAATAGCCATAGCTACGTTTTCCTTTCCTTCTCTAGTAATAAAACCATTTGAAGTGTTTTTACTCTCTGTTTCTACAATTGGGCTTTATGGTGGCGGAATTGTTTTCAATGATATTTTTGATTTGGAACTTGATAAAATCGAGCGACCCGAGCGCATACTTCCTACTGGTAAAATAAGTAAAAATTAATATTCCTGCTTTTAAGGTTTATTATAGTTCTTTCTACAGAATCTTTTTTAAAAAAACTAATCCCTGTATAAGTATACAGGGATTAGTTTTATATAATAAATGTAAAACAATAATATATCTGAAGGTGAAACAATAGCTTCGGGTCAGGTTAAAATAATGATTTAAAAAATCATCATGGGTTTGTCATATCTTTCCAGGACCTTATCCTCCATTTATCTTCAACAGAGTTCCGCGCTAGGTTCATATCAACAAAACCATAGAAATTTATTACATCATTAGGATTAAAATAAATTGAAAGGTTAAATCCTCTTTTTATATCCACCAAAAGGGAGTCGCCTTCCTGGTAAACTATGTTATTCCATATCAGCCTAAGCTCCTGTGTATTGGTAAACAATCCTTCGGTAGTGCGCATATCAGTAGCCCTATCCCATGAAACCTCAACACCCAGGTCGTAATCAAAGTACGAAAAAACAAAATCAGGTGAGAGTGTGCCGCCGTATATGCTTGTATCCTTAAATGTATAAGCGTACTTGAAATTCTGGAAAACCCCCTCAATTGTCTTTTGATCGGAGATAATGTTTTCGGTAGATTCAGAGTTATCAAGCGAGGGTGAAAATGGATTGAAGCAACCTAAAGGTAAGAATCCACTTATTAATAAAGTTGATGCGGTAAGTATTAAAAAATAAACTGATATTTTTTTAGTTATATTCAAAATTATTTAATTGCTGAAATTCGCTTTAAATTCACTCCACGTAAAATCTGTATCGTTTTGCCTGAAGTCTTCCCAGCTTCTAATGTAAAATAGAGCGTCATCATCGGTGGCAAGTATCAGGCTTAACCTGCCTTTGGAAGATTTGGGAATGCTTGCTTTATTATGCTGAAACGCAAAAATATAGTCAGCCTGAAATCTGGCGGAATCACTTGATAGCTGAGTTAATCTTTCATTATCCAGAAAAAGTATGGCAGTTGAATTCCCGCCTTCCTGCGATGCTATCATGTTATCAAGGTAATGCTTTTCAGCCTGTTTGTTCCACCCGCTGAAAATTTCGGGGTATTGCTGCAGTGTTTTTGAGTCAGGTACAAATTTAAAATATTCTGAGGAAAGACATTTATTATAATTCTCTGAATTTTTTTCCTGAATTGCAAATGTGAGGTTATCTATAACTATATCAGATGTAGTAGGGGGTATGTATGTTGAACGGATATTCTGCGGGTCCTGCGGGTCTCTGGTCTCAAATATCCCGCATCCTTTAAATAACAAAATGAGCGCAAAGAAAAC
>JANLSA010000206.1:0-4162 GCA_031362085.1 Bacteroidota bacterium
TATTAAAATAGAATTAATCAGTGATCACATTTGAATCGTTGGGCATTGAAGAGGGTTTGCTCACCTCTATAACAACCTTGGGGTTTACCCAGCCCACACCTATCCAGGAAAAAGCCATCCCTGTTTTATTGCAGGGAACTAAAGATTTTATCGGTCTCGCCCAAACAGGCACCGGGAAAACAGCAGCTTTTGGCTTACCCCTTTTGCAATTAATAAATAAAGATGACCGGTTTCCGCAGGCATTGATTGTTTGTCCAACGAGGGAACTATGTCTTCAGATTACTAATGACCTGAATACTTTTAAAAATAAAAAAGGAAATATTATTGTTACCCCGGTGTATGGAGGCACCTCTATTACCATGCAGATACGGGATTTAAAAAAAGGTACCCATATTGTAGTAGCTACGCCGGGCCGTTTGATTGACCTGATTGAGAGAAAGGCCATCAACCTGGAGAAAATCCATTATGTAGTGCTGGATGAAGCGGATGAAATGCTGAACATGGGTTTTAAAGAAGACATTGAATTTATTTTAAAAAATACACCCAACAGGCAAAGTATCTGGCTTTTCAGTGCGACCATGCCGGCAGAAATAAGAAATGTAAGTAAAAGGTATATGGATAAGCCTTTTGAAATTACAATTGGAAAAACCAATGCCGGTGCAGCAAATATAGACCATCAGTATTATGCCACGCAACATCATAACCGGTACGAAGTTTTAAAACGGATTATAGATTTTAATCCGGGTATTTATGGAATTGTTTTTGCACGAACCAAAATGGATACACAGGATATTGCAGAACGATTGACAAGAGAAGGATATGATATTGATGCAATTCATGGCGATCTTACACAACAACAACGGGATAAAGTAATGGGCTTGTTCCGGGATAAAAGTATCCAATTGCTGATAGCAACGGATGTCGCAGCAAGAGGTATTGATGTTACAGGTATTACTCACGTTATAAATTATGAATTGCCCGATGATGTGGAAGTTTATACACACCGCAGCGGTCGTACAGGTCGTGCAGGAAAAAGCGGAATATCTGTTTCGATTGTTACACCAAAAGAATCCTATCGCCTTCGTCAAATTGAAAAAATATTAAATTCCCGGGTTCATAAAATGGATATACCTGCGGGTAAAGATGTTTGCAGAAAACAGTTTTTTCATTTTATAGATAAAATGCTGAAGGCAGATATAAGTCATGGTGATTATGAAACCTATTTACCAGATCTGAAAGAAAAATTTGCAGCAGTAGAGAAAGAAGAAATTTTACAAAGAGTAGCAGCTTTAGAGTTTGACCGATTTTTAAAATATTATGAAAATGCGGCTGACTTAAATATAAGAGAAGACAGAAGAGGCGACAGAAGAAGCGATAGTGGCAGAGAAAGATCAGATCGTCCGGAAAGATCTTCATCCCGGGATGGAAGAGAAAAAACATTTAGTGGCGGAGGTGGATATCAACGTTTGTTTGTAAACCTCGGTACCAAAGATGGTTTTTACAAAGCAAGTTTTTTACAATTCGTTCTTGATATGAGTGATTTGAAAAAAGAAGTACTGGGTAAAATAGATATGAAGGAAATGAACAGTTGGATTGAAATTGAACCTGCTTCGGGTAAAAAAATGATTAAAGCAATGGATGGGAAAAATTATCGCGGCAGAAAAATAAGAATGAACGATGCCGAAAGTGGTGGTGGCCGTCGTAATTAAATGAAATATAAATTTTGATTCTCAACATTTGAGCATTACATTTGAAGCATGAACACAGTGAAAGCATATTTCGGTTATTGTTTTAGTTACTTCTTTTTTAGAAAGAAGCCGGAGGTGCTTTTGTTGATTAATAAGTAAGATAAACACAAATCAATATAAAGAATCCTCCGATACATCGGAGGATTTTTGTTTTTAACGCCTCCCCAAACCCCTCCGAAGGAGGGGCTTAAGGAACACTCTAATAGTATGGAAAATATCAATAATGCAGAGAGCTCTGAAGTCCTTCCCTTCGGGAAGGATTTAGGATGGGCTATACAGGGTTACGAAGGAAGTTTTCACCAGGTGGCTGCACAGTTATTCTTTGGAAAAGATGTGCAGGTAATTTGTTGCGACACATTTAAAGATGTAGTAAAAATCGCTTCCAATAAAAAAGAAAGCGATGGTGGTGTAATGGCCATTGAAAATTCTATTGCAGGAAGTATCCTGGCAAACTACAACCTCCTTCAGAAAAGTAATCTTAAAATCATCGGCGAAATTTATTTACAAATAAGACAAAATTTATTGGTAAACCCCGGTATAAAACTGGAAGATATACGTGAAGTGCATTCACATACGATGGCATTGCAGCAGTGTTATGATTTTTTAGATAAACAGAATTGGAAATTAGTAGAAACAGACGATACAGCATTGAGTGCAAAACATATTCACCAGCATAAAAGCAAACATATTGCAGCTATTGCAAGCAAACTGGCTGCGGAGTTATATGATCTGGATGTGATTGCTCCTAATATTCATACACTGAAAAATAATTATACAAGGTTTTTGTATTTGCAGCGGGAAGAAAATGCTACACCAGTTGAAAATGCAAATAAAGCATCTGTAAATTTTCATACGGATCATTCAAGAGGCAGTTTGGCAAAAGTGCTTACTAAAATTTCTGATGGTGGAATAAACCTGAGTAAGCTGCAAAGTTTTCCGATACCAGGCAGCGATTTCAAATACAGTTTTCATGCAGATATGGAATTTGATAACACTGAACAATTTAATAATGTTATAAATGAAATTCAGCCACTAACAGCAGGAATAAAAATTTATGGTGTTTATAAAAGGGGCATATGGAAGTGATAATTAATAATGAATAATTAAGAATTAAGAATTCCCTTGATTCAAAAAGTCTAAGAATTGTTGTTGACCCTACAAAACTGAGGAATTATTAATTATTCATTCTTAATTATTAATTTTAAAACAACCCCATACTAATGAAACGCCTGATCCTGCTAGTACTCCTTTTAACGAAGTTCAATGCTTATAGCCAACCCCCCGATTGCTCCCGGTTCAGGGAAGGTAAATTCAGGATCGCCGACACCAGGGCGGGCGCAGTCATCATTGCCGACAGAAGGGGTGGTTACCAGACAGAGTCAAGCGAAACATTGAAAGCCGTTGTGCGCTTCAGGATCAGTTGGCAGAATGACTGTACTTATACCCTCTACCTCGATAAAGTGATACGAAACGAGAATAAGCTCGACTTCCCCTCTAACATGCAGGTGCATGTGAAGATCGTTGAAACAACCCGTAACGGCTACACCCAGGAAACTTCTTCTTCCATAACCAACGGCACTTATAGAGTAGAAGTGCTGAAGCTTGATTAACAAGCGAACCGGCCCGGTTAATAACTGAGGTTTCTTAGCAAAGCCTCCGCTAACAGCTAATGGCTAAGAGCTTTACAAATCTTTTAACTAAAATTATTTTCTTCGCCTATTGGAGATATCAGAATTTATTTCAACATTTACATAGCAAATAAAAAATGCCGACTTTGGTGACTCCACCAGGGTCAACTTAACTTCAACAAAACAATTTCAATTTTATGGACTCGCAACGGGTAATTTGTCCTGAAAAGTTCAAAGCAACTTTTTTCAGGACCCTTTTGTTATTAACAGTAACGATCTCTCTTTTTTCGTGCAGCAAGAAAGACAAATGGATCGATGTTGATCCTGCATTCAGCAAGTACATTGATGCTTACACAACAGGTGTCATTTCCAAAACAACCGGCATTCGTATCCAGCTGGCAGCAGATGCCAACACCACACATGCCGTGGGTGAAGCCGTTAAGGAATCATTGTTTGATTTCTCCCCTTCTGTAAAAGGAAAGGCTTTCTGGCTGGACGCCAGGACAATTGAATTTAAACCCGACAGTTGGTTAAAGACCGATCAGCTGTATGAAGTAAAATTCAAACTGGGCAAAGTGACCAAGGTACCCGACAAGTATTCCAACTTCCGGTTCAGCATGAAAACCGTTAAGCCTTCATTTAAAATAACAGATGATGGTTTGCGTAGCGCTGCAACAAAAAATAAAATGAGTTTCGGTGGTGATGTGGAAACTGCTGATGTGGAAGAGGGTGCACAGGTAGAAAAACTACTGGGCATTTCTCAAAATAACAAAGCACTGAAAATAA
>JANLSA010000222.1:0-2997 GCA_031362085.1 Bacteroidota bacterium
AAAGCCAATAAAGGTGATTTGCTATTTGCTGTTTCCGATTTTAGTGTTCGGGATACACAAATGCGTTTGGAAGGGATGGAAAAGAATGATTTCGGTTTTTCCACTCCCCGGCCCGATGCAAACGTTTTATTTGCTACTTCCATCAATGATAAACCATCGTTTGACAAGATGATTGATGTATTGAAAACTCAAATTTCAAAAAATGGCGGAGGTAAAGATTTGGAAATGATCAAATACACGGTTAAGGATAATTGGTTTATTGCGAGTAATGTTCAAGAAAGTTTAGATGGCTTTGCAGCTGGCAATACGACAGATCATCCATTTATCAGTAAAATAAGTGGTCACCCTATGGGCGGGTTTATCGATTTTCAAAAATTAAGTTCGGGTATTAAAACAAAACAATTGGGTGGTACAGAAAAAATTTTTACCGGCAATAGTAAAGTTTGGGAGAATATGGTTTTCTATGGTGGTGAAATGAAAGAGGGTGCAGTTGTCGCCTATATGGAAGTAAATCTATTTGATAAAAATACGAATAGCCTGAAACAGATTAATAGTTATATGAATACGGTTGCTAAAACTACTCAGGAAGAAATGAACAGGCGAATGATTGACTTTGACAAGAACCGAATGGATTCGATACCACCCAAGCCACATCCATTACCAGATTAATTCTGATAACCGAAAATTAATATTTTCAACAAAGCTGCATCTGCTGATTACAAAAAATCAAACTTGCAGCTTTCTTTATATTTGACCCATGCAGTTGCAGATAAAAAATTTATTGCCTACTTATTTTGATGAAAGTCGAAAAGATAACTCTGAGGTTTGGGGCAAAGATTTAATTTTTAATAGTGGTGAACTGGTAAAAATTGTTGCACCATCAGGCAGTGGCAAAACTTCATTGATTCATTTCTTGTATGGTATCCGGCAATTATATTCCGGCAATATTATGTATGATAACAAGGATTTGAAAAATTATTCAATTGAAAATATCGCTGCATTCAGAAAAGATAATCTCAGCATTGTGTTTCAGGATATGCGTTTGTTTTCGCATCAAACCGTCTGGGAAAATTTAGAAATAAAAAGACAACTCAATCCATTTCATTCGCCTGAAAAAATACAGGAACTATGTGAACGGCTGGGTATCGGCGATAAATTAAGTTCGATATGCAGTAATTGCAGCTATGGCGAACAACAACGTGTTTCCATTATCCGGGCATTGATGCAGCCTTTTGATTTTTTATTACTGGATGAACCGTTCAGCCACCTGGATAATGCCAATTCAGAAAAAGCAATGGAACTAATTTTAGAAGAAGCAAAAAAAAGAAAAGCATGTGTGTTGTTTGCTGATTTAGAGAGAGTAGAATTTTTTCCTTACACCCATATTTTACATTTATAAATGAACCCATCTTTCAAACATATAAAACCCTTATTACAAACAGATGGAAATAAAACCAGCCGTTGGTTTTCTTATATTGGTTTATGTATCGGCGTTTTGTTATTACTCTGCTCTATTCAGATGTTTGTAAACCTGCAAAGTTTGTTAAGACAAAATTCTACCCGCAAAAATGGTTATGACTTTATTCCAGTGAGAAAAGCAGTAACTAACGAAACAATGGGTAATGCGGAATTGAATATGTTTTCAAAGGAAGAAGCAGATGAATTGCGTAAACAATCATTTGTAGATGGCGTGGCTCCCCTGATTGCAAATAATTTCCGGTTGCAGTTAAGTGCCGGCCGAGTACTGGAATTTGAAACCGATTTTTTTATTGAAGCCATTGCCAACGAATTTATTGATACGGTTCCTTCTTCATTCATCTGGAAAGAAGGCGATGAAACTATTCCGATGATTGTGTCATCTGATTTTTTGGAAATTTATAATGTGTTTGCACCCGGCTATGGGTTACCACAGCTTTCCGAAGCAACTATTTCTTCATTGGTACTTACGGTAAAATGTTTTGACCGGCAGCAAAATGAAATTTTATTTAAAGGAAATATAGTGGCTTTGAGTGATCGAATTAATTCCATTCTCGTTCCAAAAACTTTTTTAGACTGGGGTAATACAAATTTTGGAAACAAGCCGGTTACAAAAGCATCGCGGCTTTATCTAAAAACAAAAGATGCAAACAATCCGGAATTACTCAGTTTTTTAGAAAAGAAAAATTATAAACTGAATAAAGACAAAACAAGATTTGGAAGGGTGAAGCAAGTATTACAAGGTGTATTCACAGGTCTTGGCTTTTTTGGTTTGATGGTGGTGATTCTTGCTTTGTTATTATTTTCTTTTTACCTGCAGCTCTTAATTGCAAAAAGTAAAGACAATCTTCAACTATTACTCACCATCGGTTATTCACCGTCTTGGTTGAGCAGCAATGTTGCAAAACAATTTATCCCAGTATATATAATTGTAGTGTTAGTCGCATTGACTATTACACAAGTTTTACAATGGAGTTTTCATCATTTTGTAATGTACGACCGGCCGGAACTTTCTACTATTATTCACTGGTCACTTCTGGCAGTTGCAGCGATATTGATTCTTTTATCCTTAGTTACCAACCACAGGTTGGTAAAAAAACTTTTGCATAATTTTTATAAGCAATCGCAATAAAAATGGGTAAGAAAACTCCCACCCAAAAATTTTTTTTATGTCTTAAGCTTATTACTTTCTGTACCGCCAGAAATTACCAGATAAGGGAATGCCTTCTGTCTTTTCGCCTTCCATATCTAAATCATTTACCTGTACCTGGAGTTTAACAATTTTACTTTCTGCATTTCTTTTAAATGTTGCAGTACCGGAGTAAGCCAACACATCAAACACATCTCCTTCCCGGCGTTTCAGTTCAGAACCACCCATTGCTGAATTTGCAGTTAAAATTCCATTTTCAATTGTAATATTTATTTCTGTTACGGGATTTCCTTCAGGGAATTTATATTTACCCGTATATTCTTTCAAGGAGTCTGCAGGAGACGGGGTTTGAGCATTTGTGAAGCTGATGG
>JANLSA010000225.1:0-5251 GCA_031362085.1 Bacteroidota bacterium
ATATTTTATTCTTACATCCACCCCATTCTTTCTCTTAACGAAGTGATATGTGCCACATGATGTTTGCCATGCCAGGCGTACATACCTAACAAAAACCATAGCCGCATTGTTTTTTTACTTCCCGGATGATAGACCGTATGATTATTCCATTCATCATCTGTTATCTGTTTCAGTACTTCATTCCAACGAATATGCAATGCATGTAACAACGTGAGTGAAACATTGATTGGTGTTTTATATGTATCATTTAACTCAGCCCATTTTTTTTCGTCATACGGTTTTATAGTTGGATTTTCCTCTGTCAATCCCAATTTGAACCGGCAATACGCATTCATATGACTATCTGCTACATGATGTACTAACTGCTGCACAGTCCAGCCGCCATCCCGGTAAGGAGTGAGCAACTGCGCTTCATCCAAATTCAATACGGCATTCTCCAACTGCAAAGGCAGAAATTTAATATCCGCCATCCATTCTATTTTTTGTACAATTGAAAATGGCTGTGGTGCATAGTTACCGATTGGATAACGTGGATCTATCGTTGTGATCGAACTCATATTCGGTTATTTAAATTTTTTAAAAATTAGTTCTCGATTACTCACGAAGCATATGCCCGGTTAAATGTATAAACACATCTTCCAGATTTGCCATCTTCATTTCTTTTGGTCTTTCAAAACCTGAATTGATCAGGTCATCTATCATTTTATCAGGCGTATTGAGTGAAATTATTTTTCCGGCATCAATGATTGCCACCCGGTCACATAATTGTTCTGCTTCATCCATATAGTGGGTGGTGATGATGACTGTGGTTCCTTTTTCCCGAATCAATTTTACTAACTCCCACAAACTTCTTCTTGCCTGGGGATCTAACCCGGTAGTTGGCTCATCTAAAAAAATAATTTTCGGTTCATTGATTAAAGTTGTTGCAACTGAGAACCGTTGTTTTTGTCCGCCACTTAATTCTTTTAATTTCGATTTTGCTTTGTCCCGCAGGTTTACCATATCCAAAAGTTCCATTCCATCCACTTTCTTATTGTACAATCCATTGAACAGGTCAATCAGTTGTAACAAATTTAAACCGGGATAATAACCACTTGCCTGCAACTGAACGCCAATTATCTTTTTTATGCCGCCGGGTTGCTTATCCAGATCCATTCCATCTACGATTACTTCACCACTGGTTTTGGTGCGGAGTGTTTCTATTATTTCAAGTGTTGTTGTTTTTCCGGCTCCATTGGGACCCAATAATCCAAATATTTCGCCTTGTTGTACATCAAATGAAATCCCTTTTACAGCCTGAAAGCTTCCATAATTTTTCACCAAATTTTTAACTGAGATAATTGTGCTGGACATATTTACGAATTGAGTGATAAAGATAATTCCATTTTAATATCGGCTGTTAAAAAAGGTGCGTTGACCACTGGAATATGCTCAAACCCATATTTCGAATACAATTGAATAGCCGTTTTCAATTGACTGTTGGAATATAGAAATATTTTCTTTGCGCCCAATTCTTTTGCCTCGTTAATACATTTATTTAATAAGAGTTTGCTGATGCCTCTGCCACGATAGGCTGTATCAACGAACATCTTTATTAATTCATATTCCGTATCGCTTTCCTTCCATAAACCTGCTGTACCTATCACCTTATTTTCATCCATTGCAAGAAAGATGCAACCACCCCGGCCAATTACTGCTCCTTCTGGGTCATCGAGAATTTCCAGATCATGACTCTCGGTAAGATTGTATTTATCTAACCATTCAAGATTCAGACTTTTGAAATCCGGTTGGTATTTGCTTTCGAAGTTTATAATGTCTATAGCCACGGATTTTACAGATTTATAATTATAAAAAAAACAGATCCCTTAAGAGGAAAACAGCATGGGAACAATTATATGCAAATTAATTTATCTGCTAATTTACGAATCGGTTAATTGACTTTCTAATTCTTCCATCATCATTTTACTTCCAATAAATAATGCAGACCGCTGATGAAGTTCGGTTGGTTGAATATCTAAAATGCGCTGCGTACCATTGGTTGCTTTGCCCCCTGCCACTTCCATAATAAAAGCAAACGGATTACATTCATATAACAAACGCAATTTGCCTTTTGGTTTATCGGTGGTAGCGGGATACATAAAAATTCCTCCCTTGATTAAATTGCGATGTACATCAGATACCATGCTGCCAATATATCGTTGTGTGTATGGACCTCCATCTTCTTTTGTTTTATGCTGGCAGAGATCAATATATTTTTTAACCCCTTTATTATATAGAAAAAAATTGCCATGATTTACTGAATATATTTTTCCATTTTCAGGACATTTAATATCGGGATGACTTAAACAAAATTCTCCGATGGATGGATCCAATGTAAACCCGTTTACACCACGTCTTGTTGCATATACCAACATTGTACTGGAACCATAAACAATATACCCGGCAGCAACCTGCTCTGTACCTGGTTGTAAAAAATCTTCAAGGCCCACCATCGTTCCTTTTTCTGACTTGCGGCGGTACACTGCGAAAATGGTACCGATAGAAACATTCACATCAATATTCCCACTTCCATCCAGCGGATCAAAAAGACATACATATTTTGAATTGCAGCTTACCTCATCATCAAAGGCTATAAAATCATCCAGCTCTTCACTCGCTATACCGGCGCAACTGATGCCATGTTTCAAAACACCCATAAATTGATTGTTGGCATAAACATCCAGCTTTTTTACATCTTCGCCCTGAACGTTTACACTTCCTACATCACCCAGTATATCTACAAGCCCCGCTTTATTCACTTCTACATTTACACGTTTTGCAGCAAGCCCAATATCACGAAGCAACCGGCTAAGTTCTCCTGTTGCCTGCGGAAACTGCCGAAGCTGGTTAATTGTAAATTCATCAAGGGTGAGAACATTGCGGTTAAAATTCATGAAGCGGTTTTTTAGTTATTCAAATGTAAGTGATTATTTTTTTTAAGCTGTTTTGAATAGATAGGCTAATTCTTTTTTTTGATGTGCTATGAAAATATTTGAACCACATTAGGAAAATAAGGCACATAGAAATACACACATAGATTTGTTTTGTTTTCTATGTGAAGCCCTATGTTTCTAAGTGCCTATTGTGGTTCAAAACTCGTTAACAGAATTTTAGTGCACAATTCGTAATCAGAGATCGATAGCACCTCAAAATAAGAATTAGCCAATAGATATCGTTTTTTTTAAAATTTTTTTATGATTACCTTGAAGTCCAATTTATTAAATCTAAAATCAAAAATAGTTATGCCACGTCCCGATTTAACAAGAGTGCCTCAATTTTATTACAAGTATATCAGTTTGGTGAAGGAAGATGATTTAGTAAATGCTTTTGCAAATGAAACATCAAATTTATTCCATTTTTTAGATTCTATTCCTGAATCCAAACAGGATTATGCTTATGCAACGGGTAAGTGGACTTTGAAAGAATTACTTCAACATATGATTGACTCAGAAAGAGTGTTTGCATACCGTGCATTATCTTTTTCCAGGAAAGATCCAAACAAACTTCCCGGCTTTGAAGAAAATGATTGGGCAATTGCATCTAACGGTGCAGGCCGAAACTGGAATGACCTAATTGAAGAATTTAAAGCCGTGAGAAAATCTACCGAATATCTTTTTGCTTCCTTCAATGAAGAGCAATTAGATGCAGCAGGACTTGCTAACAACAATTCAATTTATGTAATGGCAATTGGATTTATTTGCGTGGGTCATGCCAATCACCATATTGGAATTATAAAAGAAAGATACTTATAAATAAGAAAGCCGGAAAAAATCCGGCTTTCTTAAATTACTATTCAAAAAAATTAGAACGCTTTTTTCTTTTCTTCTGCCGGAATTTTACCCTGCACAATATTTTCCTGCCGCACCATATCATTCATTACTTTCACGGCCTGATCCAGGTAAATATCTTTCTTTAAACTCTTAAGCCAGTTGTTAAACCGGTCTTGTTTGCTTTTGTCTGCACCATATTTATTTACTTCCGTGGATAGTGCCTGTACATCTAATTCATTTTGCAACTTCAGCAAATTTTCCATTTGCTTGTATGTTGCCGTAATCATCTTTCTTTCTTTCCGGTACTTTTCAATGTTTAATGAATAGTCTTTATCATTTTGTTTTGACAGCCACTCCGAATTTTCTTTAATCAACCGGAAGCTTACGTTATTTTCCAAACGCTGATTACTTAATTGCTGCAACGCTTTTACATCAAAAGGAGAATTCGAATTTAAGTATTGTGCTTTGGTAATTTCATCCCAGGGCAATGCCTGCTCTTCATCCTTCTCACGAACTTTTAAATATTCAAGATTGTCGGGTAATACAATATCAGAAAAAACGCCTTTGAGCTGCGTAGAGCCCCCATTGATTCGATAATATTTTTGCAAGGTTAACTTTACAGTTCCTAATTCAGAATTAGAAGATGAAAAACCATTTTCAGGATCTAAGCCAATATTGCGTTGAACTGTTCCTTTACCATAAGTAGAAGTACTGCCAATAATAACACCCCGGCCATAATCTTGTATAGCTGCGGCAAATATTTCAGATGCAGAGGCACTAAACTCATTTACCATTACGGCAAGCGGCCCGGTATAAAGCACTGAACGATCTTTGTCATTCAATACAGTTGGTTTACTGTTTCTATCTTTTACCTGAACAATAGGTCCATCATTAATAAACAAACCTGCCATCTGCACTACTTCATTCAAATAGCCACCACCATTGTTTCTTAAATCAATAACAATTCCATCTACTTTTTCTTCTTTTAGTTTAATAACTTCTTTTGCAACGTCCACATAGCTTCTGTTTCCATTGGGGTTTTCAAAGTCTGCATAAAACTCGGGAAGATAAATAAAGCCGATTTTAGAACCATTATTATTAATAACTGCGCTTCTGGCAAAAGTCTCATCTTGTATTATTTCGTCACGGATTAATGAAACCGTTTTTACGGTGCCGTCTTGCTTTTTCAAAGTCAATCTAACCTCAGTACCTTTTTTTCCACGTATCACTTTTACTGCATCGGTTACAGAAAATCCGGCAAGCTCGGTTGGTTCAGCTTTTCCTTCTGCTACTTTTAATACTACATCACCTACCAGTATCTCACCACTTTTCCATGCAGGGCTTCCACTTATTAATGTGTTTACTTTAATATTTCCATCGTCATAAACCAATGACGCACCAATGCCATAAAAACGGCCACTCATTTCTTCATCAAAATATCT
>JANLSA010000306.1:0-1809 GCA_031362085.1 Bacteroidota bacterium
CAAAATTTTTCTCCATCTTTCTGAACTGGTAAAATGCCAGCCATAAAAAAAGAATGATAACCCCAAGTGAAATATAAAATGGATACTCCAACAATGGGTTGGGTGCCCCTTTAACAATACACCAGCGGAAAGCATCAATCACCCCAACCATCGGGTTAAGATGATATAGCCATTGCCATTCCGCATCTATCCGGGAACTGCTATAACCAACCGGTGATATAAACAACCCAAACTGTACTATGAAAGGAATAATATAGCGAAAGTCTCTGTACTTTACATTTAGTGCAGTAAGATAAAGACCCGGACCAAATGATGCAAGGAAAACCAGTCCAGCGAAAACAGGGATAGCCAATATCTGGATCGGAGGAACATAACGATAAATAACAAATAGGATCAACAGTATAGCAAACGAAATTACGAAATCAATAAAACTTGTAATGACTGAGCTGGCAGGAATGATAAGGCGTGGGAAATAAACTTTTGTAATTAATTTTTCATTGCCGATAAGGCTGTTACTGCTTTCCGTAATTGCGTTGGAAAAAAATAGCCAGGGCAGCAACCCGGCAAATACCATTATGGCATAAGGTGCATCTCCATCAGTTTTCATATTTGCTACCCTGCCGAAGATAAAAGTAAATACCGCCATCGTTAATACCGGCCGGATGATTGCCCATAAAATACCCAATGTTGTTTGCTTATAGCGAACTTTAATATCTCTCCAGCTAAGTATATAAAATAATTCACGATAGCGCCAAAGATCTGCCCAGTAATTTTTTTCTGTTTTGCCCGGTTCAATAACAATCTGAAAACTCATATTACAGCCGGTTATGTTTTAAAAATATCATTGTATGATTATTACTTAACTGAACGAAATGTATTTGATTGACTAAAAGGTCAACTCTTTTTTCCAAATATCACCTTCCGACAATGATTTGAAATAAGCATAGGTTTTTTTTAATCCCTCAGCACGGGTTATTTTAGGTTCCCAACCTAATAAATTTTTTGCACGGTTAATATCGGGTTGTCTTTGTTTGGGATCATCGACAGGTAATGGCTTATAAACTATTTTATTTTTCGCCTGTGTCAATTCTAATATTTCTTCTGCGAATTCCTTTAAACTTATTTCGTCAGGATTGCCAATATTTAAGGGTTGTGTATAGTCACTTAATAACAACCGGTAAATCCCTTCTATTAAATCATCAACATAACAAAAACTTCTTGTCTGGCTGCCATCGCCAAATACAGTTAATTCTTCTCCTCTTAATGCTTGTCCTATAAATGCAGGTAATGCTCTTCCGTCATTCAAACGCATTCTGGGTCCGTACGTATTAAATATTCTTACGATTCTTGTATCCACACCATGATAAGTATGATAGGCCATGGTCATAGCTTCCTGGAAACGTTTTGCTTCATCATATACACCACGGGGGCCAACCGGATTTACATTGCCCCAGTAATCTTCATTTTGCGGATGCACTAACGGATCTCCATACACTTCACTTGTACTTGCTACTAGTATTCTGGCTTTTTTATTTAATGCCAGCCCCAAACAATTATGTGTACCAAGGCTTCCAACTTTCAAAGTTTGAATCGGGATTTTTAAATAATCAATGGGGCTGGCAGGTGAAGCAAAATGAAGAATATAATCCAGCTTACCGGGTATATGTATAAACTTACTTACGTCATGATGGTAAAAAGTAAATTCTTTTAATGGAAATAAATGTTCAATGTTCTTCAGGTTTCCGGTAATCAGGTTATCCATTCCGATTACTTCATACCCTTCTTTAATAAACCGGTCACAAAGATGGG
>JANLSA010000255.1:0-10420 GCA_031362085.1 Bacteroidota bacterium
TGCAGCTAATAACCTGATGAATAATTTTATGAATAATCTGCAGAAAGAAAAATCAATTGCTGGAATAAAAGAAGGCGAAACTTTTTTAAAAATAAATAAAACAAAGCCCGGCGTAAAAACAACAGCCAGCGGCTTGCAATACGAAATAATCAAAGATACAATAGGATATAAACCGAATGCCGCCGATACGTTTGTTGTAGAATACAGTGGTAAGTTATTAAACGGTTTCGAATTTGATAATTCACGCAATCGGGGTCAACCACTCATCATGCCGGTAAGTAAAGTTATTCCTGGATGGATAGAGGGTTTACAATTAATGAGCATCGGCAGTAAATATAAATTTTATGTTCCGTACGAATTAGGTTATGGACTATATGGCAATGAACCCGATATTCCGGGTGGCTCTCTGTTGATATTTGATCTTGAGTTGCTTGATGTAAAAAAACGTAAAATACCGGGAAGTCAATAAGAAAACCGGTAATGTATTTTACGATATAATTTCAGGCAATGAATTTATTTCTACTAATTCATTGTCTTTTTTTTGCCAGCCATATGTTGCATTACCATTTGTTATAATTAAAAATGAAACGGGCAACGCCTGATTATAACGAAGTACCTGATCAAAAACTTTTTCATTCAATTCAACAGCGGCCGCTTTACATTCCACCATCAGCCAGGGTTTATGATCTGTATCATACACAAGAATATCAAACCGTTTTTTCATTTCGCCCAGCATAATTTCCTTTTCAACCGCAATCAGCGATGCCGGGTAATTCGAATCCTGTATCATTACCTGAATAAAATTTTGCCGCACCCATTCTTCGGGAGTTAGTGCAATCCATTTTTTGCGTAATAAATCAAGAATAAATTCTTTGCCGTTTTCTTTTTTGATATTAAAAACCGGTTCCGGATAATTTATTAAAATCATAGTTCAAAACTAATTGATTAAATTCGCTGTTAAGGAGATTTAATTATGAAAACAAAAGAAGAAATCGTTCAAAACTGGCTGCCTCGCTACACGGGTGAAAAATTAGAAAATTTTGGCGAATATATTTTGCTTACCAACTTCAGCAACTATGTCTCTTTATTTGCAAAATGGAATAAAGTAAAAGTGATCGGTGCAGATAAACCGATGCAATGTGCTACTGCTGAAAATATTTCTATCATCAATTTCGGAATGGGGAGCCCGACTGCTGCTACCGTAATGGATTTGTTAAGTGCTATTACTCCTAAGGCTGCATTGTTCCTTGGCAAATGCGGAGGTTTAAAAAAAAGAAATAAACTAGGTGATCTGATTTTGCCGATTGCTGCTATTCGTGGCGAAGGTACAAGTAATGATTATTTTCCTGCTGAAGTACCTGCCTTACCTGCGTTTGCTTTGCAAAAAGCTGTCTCTACTACAATAACTGATTATGAAGTTGATTACTGGACGGGTACCGTTTATACAACCAACCGCCGTGTGTGGGAACATGATGAACATTTTAAAGAATATCTTTTAAAGATAAGAGCTTATGCTATTGACATGGAGACAGCAACCATTTTCACAGTTGGGTTTTTTAATAAAATTCCAACCGGTGCTCTGCTACTTGTAAGCGATCAGCCCATGGTACCTGAAGGTGTAAAGACGGCTGCCAGCGACTCTAAAGTAACCTCGTCCTTTGTTGAGACACATTTAAAAATTGGAATCGATTCATTGAAACAATTGATGAATGATGGAATGACTGTACGACATTTGAAATTTTAATTTTAACACTACATCCTGTGTCATAACCTGATTTTATCTGAATTCGTTGCTCCAAATAAAAAACCTTTCCATAGATTTCATTTCTGAAAATGAAAAAACAACTGCTGTTAAAAACATTTCATTTGATGTAAATAAAAATGAAATTGTAGCATTAGTTGGCGAATCGGGTTCTGGCAAATCTGTAACAGCATTATCCATACTACCACTCCTCCCCGCTCCGCCTGCAAAATATGTTGCCGGGGAAATTATATTTACAGAAAATGAACCTATAAACCTTTTACAACTGAAACAAAAAGAATTACAAAAAATAAGAGGGAATAAAATTGCAATGATTTTTCAGGAGCCTATGACATCTTTAAATCCTGTTTTATCCTGTGGCGAGCAAGTGATGGAAGCGTTGCTTGCACATAAAAACATTTCTTCATCAGCTGCAAAAGAAAAAACAATTGAATGGTTTACAAAAGTAAAATTGCCTTCACCCTTTTCGATATTTAATCGATTTCCGCATCAGCTCAGTGGCGGACAAAAACAACGGGTAATGATTGCAATGGCACTCTGCTGCGAACCTGCATTATTAATTTGCGATGAACCAACCACTGCGTTGGATGTAACGGTACAAAAAACAATTCTTCGTCTTATAAAAGAATTACAAGAACAAAATAATATGGGTGTAATTTTTATTACACATGATTTAGGTGTTGTAGCAGAAATTGCCGATCGTGCAGTTATTTTATACAAAGGAGAAATTGTAGAACAGAATTCAGTTAAATCGATTTTTCTCAACCCTTTACATCCCTATACAAAAGGATTAATTGCCTGCCGGCCACTAAATCATAAGAAAGGAGACCGTTTACCTGTTGTAAGTGATTTTTTAAACCCTGTAATTAACGATACCAAAGTTCCCAATTCAGAATTCGGAATTTCTAACGCTACGGAACAATTGAACACGACTCAATTTTCGAATACCCTTTCCCAAATCCGAATTCCGGATTCTCAATCAAAAATCCTTGAGGTACAAAATTTAAGTGTTCATTTTCCCAGTCGAAAATCTTTTTTTGGAAAACCTCTTGAATATATAAAAGCGGTTGATGATGTAAGTTTTGAGGTTAACAAAGGCGAAACACTTGGATTAGTTGGTGAAAGTGGTTGTGGTAAAACAACACTCGGAAGAACGTTGTTACGCTTAATTGAACCCCAATCCGGAAAAATTATCTTCAATGGAAACGATTTAACTGCAATTCCATCGGTTGATTTAAAAAAGGTGAGAAAAGAAATGCAAATCATTTTTCAGGATCCCTATTCATCACTCAACCCAAGAATTTCGATTGGTGATGCAATTATGGAACCTATGAACGTTCATAAGATGTATAAAAACAGTAAACAACGGAAAGAAAAAATGATTGACTTACTGGAGAATGTAAATCTCGATTCAAATCTGATTACCCGATACCCGCATGAGTTTAGTGGTGGTCAGCGGCAACGTATTGTTATTGCACGGGCATTGGCACTCAATCCCTCCTTTCTTATTTGTGATGAATTGGTTTCTGCCCTGGATGTAAGTATACAAGCCCAGGTATTAAATCTGTTGAATGATTTAAAAAAGAAATTTGACTATTCCATTATTTTTATATCACATGATTTATCCGTAGTCCGTTATATGAGTGATCGTATTTTAGTTATGTATAAAGGTAAAATAGAAGAAAGCGGATTTTCAGAAGATATTTATCTAAACCCAAAATCGGAATACACACGACAGTTAATTGCTTCGGTGCCGAAGGGGTTATTGCTAGTTCCCCAATTTGAAATTTAATTTAAGTAATGAATCCCTATGAGTATTGACATTCCGAAGTTCTGTTAGGAATATCGCTTGAGGAAATAATTATTTAATAGCTTAATTAAAAAAGATTTCTCATGTTCAATGTTTTTGAGATGCCTCTCCGCAGTTGGCGGACTCGGAAAGACAAGTCACAAATGAAGTGATGTTTTCTTTTGTTGATGGTTTTCAATAACTCTAATCAAGTGACTTACTGCTTTCTCCAATATCCCCCGTCTTCATCACTACTATAAAACTCAACAGCACTTTTTCTTTTTGAATATAAAAGTTTTTTCAATATTTTATTGAGCTGTTCTGTTAAGGACTCATCATCATTAATTTTCGTTTCAGTAATCCGGGTAAAATCAAATTCGGCATTAGCTGTATAATCTCCAGGGTCAGAAAGTGGAGGAGATATTGAATATGCTTTCGATTCATTCCCGACTTCAATCTCAAACTCATTCGCATTTTCCGGCACCAGTCCTACTGTAGCTATTTTCCAAAAGCCATCATCTTTTTTTGGTTTCACTTTAAAAAAATAAATAAACCCTTTTTTACCTTTATAATCTACTGGTAATTTTTCCAGATACAAGATGGAATCTGGTTTGTTATAATCGTCTCCTTCTTCAAACAGGCGACTTTTGCCCAAATCAATATGTGTATTGAATGAAGCTGGGAATAATTCTTTCTTCTTCAATTCTTTTAATTCAGCATATAATTTATACCGGTAATCATCCATCTCTGCGAAATATTTTAATAAGGTATCAGGTATTGTCAATTCATTTCTTAATAAAATAAGCATCGTACTAAACTTCACTTGTTTGTCATTCGAATTTAACACCTGGGTTATCAGTGGCAGTATAGCAGCATTTTTTTCTCTGAAAGGCAATAGAAGTTTTACATAGCTTATTAAATTCTCATTCCCGTCATCTTTTTCATCCTGGTAATCCAGCTTTGCAGCCGGGTCATCATTCTTGCTTATCGCTTTTTCTATCTGCTTTTTCTTTTCTGCAATGGCTTGCTTTTTTAATGCTTGTTTAGCTTCGATAAAAAATTTATTGAAATACATTTCGTATTCCGTTGGTTTTATTAAATTACTATCCACCAGTTGCTCCAATAAATTCATCATCGGTTTTTCGTAATCATCAATAGTCATCAGCGGTAGTAAGTCGGACAAAATCGTTTTAGTAAGCAGGAGTGAATCAGAAAGCTCATCCATAAAATTTCCATTGAAATAATCTGATGAAAAATAGTTTCTTCCACTTCCATAATAATTATTATCGATATAACTACTGCTTGTATTTAGATTTAGTACCGGTGGCTCACCCGTAATGATGTCCCTGAATATTTTAATGGCATAATCTGTTTTATGCTTAAGTAAACTTTCCAAAATAGTGTATTGCAATTCGACAGTGTCTCCGGCAGCATAATATAATTCCTTTAAAAAATCAGCCGATTGTTTTGTATTTACTGCACTCAGTTTTTCTACCCATATTTTTTTATGCTCCAGATATTTTTTCTTATCCCAGTTAAGCAATGTAATTGCTTTTTTAATTCCGGGGAAATCTGCTGAATCAAAATCCATTCTGTCAATACCGCGATAGGCTCTTTTTTCAACTAAACTGTCTGTAGCAAACAAATCGGCAAAAAAAAGTTTTGACTTTTTTTCATATGGGTTAATTCCGGTCAACGTATCTGCCGGTGTATATGTTTCAAAGAAATTTTTTAAAAACATACTTGGCTTTGTCAGGGTGTCACATTGCGTCATCAGGGAAAAACCAATCCCATTTTTATAAAACGATTTTACCCAAAGCATACGGCTGCTGCCGGTATCAGAAATCTGGAATTCCCAGGATATCATTTTATCCTTTTGATTTACCGATATTGAATCCGGCATTTTTTTCATTCGTACAATCCATCCGCTATCGCCTGCATAAAAAATTGTATTCCCTTTTTTAAGTGAAATGGTATCTTTTAAATACGTATACTTTGAGTTTTTAAAAAAAGAAACATAAATTTTTTCACCGGTTGAATCGCTACTGATAATTTTATTCCGGTATAGCCCTTCTTCTAATTTTCCTTTTTCTGTTTCATCGTCTTCGTCATTTGTACCGCCATAGAATTTATACTCGGGCATGGCAATTTTTATTTTCTTATCCTCCGGATAGATGGGTGAGTTAACCGTGTAATAAAGTGAAGTATCTTTTCTTTCTTTCACTTCGCCGTAAACAAATGGTTTGATTTCAAAAGAATTAATAAAACGCTGCATCCCGGGGCTTTCATTTTTACTATGCGCCATTAAAGTATAATAATGCGGACCCTGAATAATAAACCGGTTAATAAAAATTGAACTGTCTTTGTCTTTATAACTGCATTGCAAGGCAGGATAACCATTATGAACTGTAAATTTCCGGCTTAAACGCCTTGCAATAAACTCGGATGCACCAAAACTTTCATCCATCAATGTAAGATCAAACGTATCCTCTTCTACAAAATTATAATTGCTGACGTCAGTACGCATTACCCTGTACCAGGACGAAGTAGCTTTATCCTGAGCATCATAAATAACACTACCATCATTGCCCTGGTATGGATCATGTGGCAACTCAACATTAAAACCACCATAAGTTGGAGAAAATTTTACAACTCCGTTATTGATTTTATATTCCTTTAACTGAATACTTCCAAAAAACTTTTGTGCTTCAATACCCGATTTTATATAATCGGATATGCCGCTGATTTTAAAAAAGATCAACTCAAATGGTGTAACAAAAATATTGTAGCGTTGCAAATCGCCACGGCGGGTGCGGTTTACTATATCAAATCCTTTGTAACCATTTTTGGTAATATTGGTTTTACTTAAAATTTTCCCCGGAATATTTTCATACAACAAACTATCTACTTTCTTTAAAGCCATTTCGCTGCTTTGATTCCAAAGCCATGCATTGGTCATAACCCGTGTAACCATATAGAAACTTCCATTTGCCATATCAGCATACTGCCGCTGATCCAACGAAGCATCTTCATCTGTTTTATAAAACTTTCCGGGAATAGCCACTTTTATAAACCCATCATCGCTAGTTTCTGTTTTAAAAAGTACAGGCACTCTGAGTTTTTCCACTATTTCTTTATGCTTGCTATCTCTTTCCTGAATTTTTATCGGACGAAGCTTATAACCCTTGCGACGCAGTATTTCAATTACCCCTCTTTCGCCTGGCAAATGAGCTGCACCCACACCCACAAATAATGTGGAACCTGATTTTATGATGGAGTCAATTCCATCTGCCTGTATTTCATTTCTTTTATATAAAAATTTTTCATCAAAGGCCGGGGAGCTACTGTTGAGTTTATTAATTGAATCTACCTGATCCAGATTTCCATTGCGATATGCTTCCTGCAATTTATCGGCACTATATTCACTTTCGCTATCATAACTTGTTTCTTTCTGTGGCGTTTTATCTTTTGCACCATCTTTATATGCCTCTAACATAAGCTTCATACTTTCTGAATAATTTTCAACACCGGTAATTTTTTTTCCCCACTTTTTTCCGCATTGAAATATGTACATATCTAAATAAGTGTCTTCTTCAAAATCAGCAGACTCGTTGCCATAAGAACGATACAATAAATTGTTGATGATTGTTGGATTACTAAAAAGTGCATGTTCAATTTTTTGATCGTATTTATAAAAGCTGAGTGTGCCAATAGTCAGATACTCTTCGGGCATACTTTGCGTATTTCCAAAAACAGAAGAAGCCGTTTCATAATCTTTACCGCTTTCTGTTTCATACTTGTCCATTTCCTCCTGCCAGCTTTCGGGATTGGTTTCCAATGCAACCACATCGGAATTTTTTATTCCCAGATAAAAGGAATCGGATAGATGAAATGCCAGTTTGTTACTGACGTGCATGGTGCCAAACAAGTGTGATGGGTTTTTAAGTCCGTTGCCGGTTATCTCCCAAAAAAGGCTGGGGTATTTTCCGGGCTTTGGTTTTTTTTGAGCTGAAAGTGTAAATGAAAAAAACAGAGCAGATAAGAGGATAAATATGTTTTTCATTAAAAGGTAGAAATTCGTTTTTTATAATTTCCAAATTTAAGATGCTGTTCTCTATTAAAAAGCATAAGTTTTATTAAAAGATTCAGAAACATTAAAACATGTAAGGATTTTTTTGCTGATGCTATTCGTCGCATGCCTGATATAATTTCAGTTTTTTAATGACTAAAAATTGGGGTTATGTTGTGTAAAATTTTTCTCCTTTCATAAAAGGCTATACCCCTATCTTTGCCGACTTTGAGAGTTCCGCTTAAGGCGGAAAAGCTGTATAACCAAACTGGCGCCGTAAGGCCGGAATGGATAATACTCCTTCCTTTTATACACTGCCCGTGTCAGTTGTACAGCTTGTAGATTGCTCAATAAAGATTCAACAGTACAAGGGAGCGTCGCAAGGGACGATGAAAATAGTAACGCTGCTTGGTACAAAAAAATAACTGTCAGTCTGCAGAAAGCATACCGACAGATAACAAAAAAAAATCATACATGAAACTTTCGCAATTCCGCTTTGACCTGCCACTAAACCTGATTGCTCAAACCCCTACGAAAAGACGTGAAGATGCACGGATGATGGTGGTACACCGCCACACCGGGCAGATGGAGAACAAACATTTCCGTGATATCCTGGATTATTTTGATGATAAGGATGTTTTTGTGGTAAACAATACAAAAGTTTTTCCGGCAAGAATGTATGGCCGTAAAGAAAAAACAGGTGCAAAGATTGAAGTGTTTCTGCTGCGTGAACTGAATAAACCAAATCGCCTTTGGGATGTAATTGTTGATCCTGCAAGAAAAATCCGGGTGGGTAATAAACTCTATTTTGGCGAACAGGAAGATTTGGTAGCTGAAGTAATAGACAACACGACGAGCCGTGGAAGAACAATTCGTTTTCTTTGGGATGGTACTGAAGAAGAATTTCGTGGTCAATTAGAAAAATTGGGTGAAACTCCTTTGCCAAAATATATAAAGCGTAAGCCGGATGAAGAAGACAGAGAAAGATATCAAACGGTGTATGCAAAACATGAAGGTGCGGTGGCAGCCCCAACAGCTGGTTTACATTTTAGCCGTGAATTAATTAAACGTCTTGAAATAAAAGGTATCCGTTTTGCAGAAGTGACTTTGCATACCGGGCTTGGCACTTTCCGCCCTATTGAAGTGGAAGATTTGAGCAAACATAAAATGGATGCTGAATATTTTAATATAGATGAAACAGCCTGTAAGATTGTAAACCGTGCCAGAGAATATGGTCATCGGATTTGTTCGGTAGGTACTACAACGATGCGTTGCCTTGAATCTTCTTTTACTGCATCCAAATTATTAAAGCCATCTGAAGGCTGGACAAATATGTTTATTCATCCGCCGTATGACTTTAATATAGCTGATGCTTTAATCACAAACTTTCATTTACCCAAAACAAGTTTGCTGATTATGACTTGCGCATTTGCCGGATATGATCTGGCAATGGAAGCCTACAAGAAAGCTATAAAAGATAAATACCGTTTCTTTAGTTATGGAGATGCGTTATTGGTAGTTTAATTCAGGTGCCGGATGTCAGGTGTTGGGTGTATGTTTGCATCTGATCATTTATTACAAAGAGTTTTTCAATAATAATAAAGCCCCGTAGTTGGGGCTTTTACTTTTTATAAGAAAAAATCTACTCCAATCCAAACAGCCCCTTATTTAGCAATTGTAATGTTTGCGTTTTATATTCGGAGGGAACAAGAATTGAAACATTATGCCGGCTGCCACCATAGCTAACCATACTAACCGGAATAGTGGATAAGGCTTCAAATAATTTTGCAAGAACATTTTTTGTTTCAGCTATTTCATTTCCTACTACTGAAACGATGGTATGATTTGCTTCGACAGTTATTGTTCCAAAAGGCTCCAGTTCTTTTTGGATTTGTTTTAAAAAAGCATTGTTATCAATTGTAACAGACACCGCAACTTCCGAAGTAGTAATCATATCTATTGATGTTCTGTATTTTTCAAATACTTCAAATATTTTTCTAAGAAATCCATAAGCCAGCAACATACGGCTGCTTTTAATATTGATGGCGATAATTCCATCTTTAGCTGCAATTGCTTTTACCCCGGTTGATCCTGCTTCTTCCCGAATTGTGGTGCCTGCAGCGTCGGGTTGCATCGTGTTCAGCAATTTCACCGGTACTTTTTCCTGCTGCGCCGGCCAGATACATGCGGGATGCAAAATTTTTGCACCGAAGTATGCCAACTCGGCTGCCTCTTCAAAACTTAATTGCTCTATTGCAACTGTTTTGCTTACTACTCTTGGATCATTATTATGCATACCATCAATATCGGTCCATATTTCACAAACAGATGCGTTAATTGCTGCAGCAATTAAGGATGCTGTATAATCGCTACCACCGCGTTTTAAATTATCTACTTCGCCTTTGGCATTGCGACAGATATAACCTTGTGTTATAAATATTTTTTTGCCTTTATACTGTTTTAAGGTATTCGACAGTTTCACTTTAATGGTGCCCAATTGCGGTTCATCGTTACTATCGATAGTCATAAACTCAAGTGCAGGCAGGTAAGCATGATCAACTCCGTTTTCTTCCAGGTAAACAGAAAATAATTTTGTAGAAAGCAATTCGCCCTGTGCAAGTATATCTTTATTCAGCGCATCGCTAAAAGAGATTTTGAGAATGATATTTAAAAACTCAAAATGTTCAGCAATAATGGCTTTGGCTTTTTGTAAAAATTCCGGATGCTTTATCAGCACTGCAATGAATTGCTGATAATGTGCTTCTAATTTATCAATATGTTCTTTTGTAAGTTTCCGATC
>JANLSA010000261.1:0-4128 GCA_031362085.1 Bacteroidota bacterium
ACAAATGCATTGTCGTTGATCAACACCATACAATCTGTAACAGGTATTGACCTGGATACGTTGGTTCCCAATCCTTATGTAGCGGGTAAATCTGTGTTTGGTGGTTATTGCGGGCCGGCAGTAAAACCCATTGCATTAAAAATGCTTACCACTATTGCGCAGGATGATCTAACAAAGAAAGTTCCCATTTCAGGTATTGGTGGTGTAAGCACATGGAAAGATGCGGTGGAGTTTATGTTGCTCGGTGCAAGCAATGTGCAGGTATGCACGGCTGCTATGAAATATGGTTTCCGTATTATAGAAGATATGTGCGAAGGGCTGAACAACTGGATGGATGAAAAAGGTTTTAAAACATTGGATGATTTTATTGGCAAGTCAGTATCCACCATTACGCATTGGGAAGATTTGGATATCAACTATCATCATATTGCCAAAATAAACCAGGACAAATGTATTCACTGCGGCCTCTGTTATATTGCCTGCGAAGATGCCGCACATCAATCCATCAATCTTAGTTATGGCAAACCTTATAATACGTATACGGTGAAAGATGAAGAATGTGTTGGCTGCAATCTCTGCAAATTGGTTTGCCCGGTTGATAATTGCATTACCATGGAAGAGCATCGTGTTGCTCCTGAGTATTTGAACTGGATAGAGTTTCAGAAAAGAGGATTGCCGCTGAATGATCATTAGAAAGCCCATCCAAACCTTCCCAAAGGGAAGGCTTCGCAACGCACAGCCCTCGCTTATCAAAAAACTCAGATACTAATCAGAGTGGTTGATAAATGATGAGTAAAGAACTGAAGATGATGTGGTAGATATGATGTTTGGATTTGCAATGCAGCACCGCTCTTTCCCTCACGGGGAAAGAGAAGGAGATTGGGGCCGGATAGAGTTTCAGAAAAGAGGATTGCCGTTGAATGATCATTAAGAGAATTATGTAGCCAGCATTTGTATTTCATGGCATCGCCTGTTGTGTCACTCTCTTGTACGTCCCGTTTTCATGGCGTCATAATTCCTCCGGCAGCTTTGTTGAAGGTATTCAGTTGCCTTTCTCTAAATTCTTTAAAGGTCATTGTGTACACTATAGAACTACCATCAAAATGCAAATGAACATTCTCGTCCAATTTTTTTGGAATGACCATATGCTTGTCTGTAGAAGAAAATATTTTCACTGAAACAGCTAAATCCAAATCATTTTTCATAAAAAATGGATCTACAATAATCATTTTTAAATTCTGGTTATGGCGGAAAGCGGTTCTTAGACCTACATTAATATGCTCATCTCCGAATGAATAACCAATTATATACAATTCATCAACAAAGCAACAATCTCTATCAAATGCAGATTGCATTTGTTTGAAAGGTGATATCATGGCCTTTTGTGCTTTTTGATATCCGGTTACAATGTTAGTAATCATTAAGGTTTTGCCTTTTTCAATTTGAATAGAAGCTGGAGTGTTGTTTCCTGGAAGTCTCTGAAATCTTGTAAAAAAAATTTCAGCATTCGGAAACTGATTAAAATCTAAATCTTCAACATTCCAGTTCGCTGAACCATGCAAGTTGTAATAAACATGCTCATCGCCATTAGACAAAATCCTTATAACATTTGACCTAATGTTATAATCAGAACTTTCGTCTCTATCACAATCAAATCCTTCAAAAATTTTTAATCCTGAAGACTTTAAAAGAATCTTAGGTATTCTGTCATAGTTTAAGGTATACAAACGCAAAGAGGTTTGCTTTTCATGAAGCATCATCCATTCTATAAATGATTTACTACTTTCACTCTGAACATCGATTTTTCTTTCAAATGAATAATCAATAACGGCCGCACAAATATCGTTTAGTATTTCAGCTAAAAGGTGCTCAAAATAATACTGCTCTGGTCTTTCATTTTGATAGGAGTTTCGAGCATAATTGTATTTAACCCCTTTAGGTATCTCTAACACATAGCCATGTTTGGCTTCGCCGCCTTCGATTGAAAAATTTAATATTTCTTCATTAAACTTTGATTGAAATAGACATTTATGCATTGATTGGATATGTCTTGATGAATCAAAATCTGAATAATAGACAATTAGTTCTTCAATTGCACTTATAATCGTCTCAAAGTTTACATCCTTTTCACCATATCCATTATTGAGCAAGGTTTGATAAATGAATTTGGTTACACGAGTTTGGTTATCACACATCCTAAATCCACTATTCAAAACTAAATCTGTCAACTCAGACGTTCTAGGAGCTTTCCATTCCAACGCTGCCCCTGCGCCGAAAAGAAATGCTCTTCTTACTTTTTCCATATTACGAGACTTACTTAAAAATACAAGTTATGTCGTTGTCGGTGTTCCAGTATCAGCACCTTTCCTCCATAGTTCTTCGCACCACAATCGAATATGCTTTATTCGCCACCAACTTCGGTGTATAAAAAGTAGTTTTTATACTCACTCCGTAGTTAGCGTTTTTCCTCCATGAATCATACGGATTTAAGGAGTTCTTATTTGTAATTTAAAAGATTGCATATCTACCGTTTAAAGAAAAACATTGGCAATGGTGTTGCAAGTATGAATTGATGTTGCTTAATTACTTTGAATATGTTAAATCATGTGCATCAATTTCCGAGGCAATAGAGTATAAAATATCCCATCCATAGCCGCTGTTATTTTTGAAATAAAGAATATTATTATACTTCCCTGGAGCTATCTCAATATCAAGTAAATTTTGATTTTTATTACTGTACAACCCCCATACAGTAACAGTATCATTCTTGATTTCCGCTTTAACTATTGTATAACCAAGAATTTTTTTTACTGTAACATTTGACGTTAATATATGCGTGTTCATATCATCTCTCACAATAAAACCAGCTTTTATAATTGCTAATTTTACTTTATTATAAATATTAGAAGTATCAGCAACTTTTAGGATTATTTTTTTATCGCCCTCTTTTTGGGAGAATACATAATTGCAGCTTCCAAAAACAATTATCGAAACGATTAATAGTTTTTTCATTAGTTAATTACTTGTATGCAAGATAATATTTTTACTCCGTTATTAGTGCTCTTGTATCAGCATCTTTTTTCCTAGTTTTTTTCGCAGCAAAAACCGAAAAATAGAAATCCTTTTTCCAGCAAACAAGTTATCCGGGAAATTATAAAACTTGTCTTTAACCCTTAGTAGAAAAATACATCATGAATGACTACAACCTTATTGCCATATTCGAATATTTCATCATGCTATGAATAAGGTAATAAGGTTAGGTTACCAATGTTATTTCTTTTCTACTAAGGTTTATATTTTTTCAGTGTAGCAGTCTTGTAATATTGCATCATCAACAACTATGTTATCCAGAAACTTATAGAATTTGCCTTTTAACCTTAGTAGAAAATGCTTGACTAAATGACTACAACCTTATTACCTTATTTTGATTGTGATTTTTTAGAAAGCTCCAGAGTTTTCTGGTAAAATTTTATGAACTCTTCATATTCTTCTGCAAAACTTACTTTGCGATGATGTTCCGGTTGATTAAGTATGTATTTACAAACTTTGTCAACATCCGATTTGGAAACTGAAAAAGCAGAAGCTGATTCTTGCCATGCAAATTGCTTCTCACATAATTTATTTTGATTTATGAATTTTTGAGAACTTTCTGCAACTATAGAAGCAAGAGTTTCTTCTGATAATTTCGGAGATCGGGATACAAGAAAATGAACATGCTCGGGGTTTGCATAAATGGCATATAAATGGGAGTCATTATTGTTCACTATACCGGTGATGTATTTTTCAATTCTTTCACGATGGTTCTCTGAAATAAGAGGTATGCGATGCAGGGTCGTAAAAATAAAATGGGTGTATAGGTTGTTATATTCTATTTTCATTTTATCAACGAATAAGGTAATAAGGTTGGGGTTTCTTACTTAATTTCTTTTCTACTAAGGTTTCGTAAAGATATGAAGCCTTACGAAACTTCTGTCGGCCCGGAGTCTTGCCCCACAGCCAGTACAACATAATTGAATGAAGAGGGCGGCATCTTTTTTCCATAGTTCTTCGCAGCAACAACCGGAAATGTATTAACTTTCTGTACAAGAACTTACGTAAATTAGAGTATTGTGCCTAATACAAACCGGC
>JANLSA010000345.1:0-4621 GCA_031362085.1 Bacteroidota bacterium
CCGTGCCCCATATATCCACGAACGCATCATATACACGTTGTACCTGGCGATTATTCCAGAGATGCTGGTTATTGTACACCTCCACCATACCGGTATTGGTCAATTCTTTCATTTTCATTTCAGCACGGGGAGGTGCATACCAGGTATCAGCATTGTTGGAATCTTTTTCTTCAAACTCCCACAAAAAATCAGCTGTTGCTTTTGCCTGTTCCCTGGACACCGCATTTTTAATAACAATGTACCCGTTGCTGATCCAGAAATTCCAATCATCCTCACTTAATACCCGAAGTGGTTTACCATTGCTGCGGTCGTTTAATTTAGTGGCACTGCTTTTTGCAGTAGAAGGGTTGCCGGGAATATCCTTATGAGCATTATCCGGCATCATTGTGGGGGCCATGGTTGGCACCATTGTTTTTTGTTCCATATAGCAATATTTAATGTTTAGGAAATTAATTTGTTATTGCAAAAATAGCTTTGCAGGCAGGGGTTGGTCAACATCTGCAATGGCAGTTATTTGTACTGTATTGATATATTTCGGTATTTTCAGCTATTGTATTGCAAAGAGAGAGCAAATGAAAGCCAAATTAGAATCTATAACAAGTGATGCCGACAGCTCTTTTAGAATATTACTTACCCCCAATTTGAATGATTTGTTTTATTGGCATTTTCATCCGGAGTATGAAATTGTTTATGTGGAGGCTGCGGGTGGATTTCGGCACATTGGCGACCATATTTCGAAATATGAAGGAAGTGATATTGCATTAATCGGCCCCAACATACCGCATTTGAATTTTGATTATGGCGTAAAGACAACGGTGAATACGGTGGTGGTTCAGATGAAAGAAAATTTTTTAGGGCAGGACTTTTTTTCGTTACCTGAAATAACAGCCATAAAAAATTTATTTGAAAAAGCAAAAAGCGGCCTGGCATTTTACGGAGAAACAAAAAAATTGGCCGGTGAAAAACTAAAACAATTAACAACTTTACCGCATTTTGAACAACTTATTTATTTATTGCAGGTTTTTAATTTATTAGCCAACAGCGATGAAGTGGAAATGCTCAAAGCAAGACCTGTGGCCGGTGCATCGGTATTAAAGGAGCAGCAACGGTTACAAAAAATTTATCATTTTATTGAAGCCAATTATCAAAAAGAAATTGATGTGAATGAAGCAGCAAAGTTATGCAACCTGACAACTGCTGCATTTTGCAGATATTTTAAGAAATCAACCCATTATACATTTACAGAATTTGTAAATAAGTTTCGGATAAATCAATCAAAAAAATTATTGCTGCAGGATTGTAACGTTACAGAAGCCTGTTATGAAAGTGGTTTTGTAAACATTTCATACTTTAATAAAACATTTAAAAAATTTACCGGAGAAAATCCTTCTGCATTTAAGAAAAAAAACTTTATTGTGCAGTAGTCAGATTTTATTTCAATAGTAAAACTTCAGCCCGGCCAATAATTATTTCCGGCTTTTCACCTCCTCAAACCTCTCATCATAATCTTTCCTGATCGTCCCCATCATCCTGTCCCAGAACAAAAAATACAAACCATAATTACCTTTGAAATATTGGTGATGCTGATTATGATTAATAGAAGTATTAACCCATTTACCCAGCCAGTGTTTACTGAACCCTTTTGGATACAACTCCCAGCCAAGATGTCCGTACACATTATATACTATCATAAACAGAAAAAAGAATAGTAAATGAACAAGGTGAACCGGAATAGTGAAAACAAACACCAAAAATATCCCCGCCTCTACTATTGCTTCCAACGGATGAAAAGCATAGGCCGCAAATGGGCTTGGGTTGGTTGATTTATGATGAATAAGATGAACCAATTTAAATACTGGTGGATGATGCATGAGCCGGTGCATCCAGTAAAAATAAGTATCATGCATAATAGCCATTACCGGAAATGCGAGAATGAACCAGGCCGTTGAATGTTGATTAATATCCGTGTAGAATTTAGTATGCCGGGATAATTCGGGACTGCCAAAAACCATTGCAGGAATAAACGACATGATAAATATTGTGGTTATTGAGAAACCAATTTCTCTCGCATAGTCACTGAACTTTGGATACTTCCCCTGAATTTTTTTGGAAGATATCATGCGACGCAGCAATACATACCAGATAAGAAACGCAACGCTGGCTATAATTAAATAGCGGCTTCCGATTAATATTACATCGTTAAAATAAAAGGACCAGTTCATAATTTAATGTGCTTCTAACCAGTTTTTACCCTCACCACATTCTGCAATCACGGGTACTTTATTCGGTAGTAACATTGCCGAGTGCATATTCTCCAGTATCAATGGTTTTAATTCTTTTACTTCTGATTTCAGGGCATCAAATACCAACTCATCATGTACCTGCAAAATCATTTTACTTTCCATCTTTTCTTTCTTCATGGCAGCCTGTACTTTTTGCATGGCCAGCTTTATCATATCGGCTGCCGTTCCCTGTATGGGTGAGTTGATGGCATTTCGTTCGGCAAAACCACGAACAGTAAAATTAGCCGAGTTGATATCCCGCAACCATCTTTTTCTGCCCATCAATGTTTCTACGTAACCGGTTTCTCTGGCAAAATTGATGGTGTCGTCCATGTATTTCTGAATGCCGGGAAATTCCTTTTTATAATTATCAATAATTTCTTTGGCCTCTGTTCTGGAGATGCCGAGATTATCTGCCAATCCAAATGCACCCTGCCCGTAAATAATACCAAAGTTTACACTCTTGGCTTTGTAACGCATTTCTTTTGTTACCTCATTTTCTGGAACGTTATAAACTCTTGCAGCCGTTACCGTATGGATGTCTGTTCCTTTGGTAAAGGCGGCACACATATTTTCATCACCACTTATGGCAGCCACAATTCTTAACTCTATCTGTGAGTAGTCGGCAGATAATAAAAGATGTTTACTGTCTCTTGGTATAAATGCTTTTCTTATTTCCCGTCCTCGTTCTGTTCTTACCGGTATATTTTGCAGGTTGGGATTGTTACTGCTTAGTCTTCCGGTTACCGCCACCGCTTGTGCATAGGATGTGTGCACCCTTCCGGTTTTTTTATTTATCATCAGCGGCAGTGCATCAACATAGGTTGATTTTAATTTGGTTAATTCCCGGAATGCAAGAATGTCATCCACTATCTGGTGACCTTTTGCTGCCAGTTTTAATAATACATCTTCACCGGTTTGGTACTGACCGGTTTTTGTTTTTTTTGCAGAAGGGTCAAGTTTTAGTTTATCAAACAATACTTCACCAAGTTGTTTGGGTGAAGCCAGATTGAAACGGACACCAGCTTGTTTGTAAACACTTTCTTCAGCTTTCTTAGCATCTTTTTCCAGTTCTTTAGAATAATCAGCGAGGAAATCCATGTCAACTTTTATTCCTTCAAACTCCATATCCACCAGCACTTTTACCAATGGGTTTTCTACTTCGTTAAAAACTTTTTCTACTTCTTTGCTTTTTAATAAGGGAACAAAAATATTCTTTAGCTGTAGGGTAATATCGGCATCCTCACCGGCATACTCTTTAACCTTTTCAATCTCCACATCTCTCATGCTGCCCTGTGTTTTCCCCTTTTTGCCAATCAATTCCTCAATGTGTACCGGCTCATATCCCAGGAAACGTTCACTCAACACATCCATACTTCTTTTGCCTTCGGGTTCTATTACATAATGTGCCAGCATGGTGTCAAACAATTCACCTTTTATTTCTATACCATACCATTTTAATAACAACAGGTCGTATTTGATATTTTGCCCTATCCATATCTTCTTTTTATCAGCAAATAATGATTCAAAATGAGCAAGAATTTCTTTTGTTCTTTTTGGGTCAGCAGGGCAGGGAACATAAAATGCTTCACCCGGCGTTACAGAAAAACTTAATCCAACCAGTTCAGCATCGTTAGCATCAATACCGGTTGTTTCTGTATCAAAACATATTTCATCATGCTTCTTTAATGCTGTTACTAATTTTTTTATAGCTGCATCACCTTCTATTGCTTCATATTTATGTGGTGTATTATTAATATTCTTATCAACCTTTAAACCTTCAGCAATTTCTGCATTTTCAGGTCCTGACTCCTGACTCCCGGCTTTAGACTCAGAACTCTCTACTATGTTGCCAAATAAATCTGTCTGCACCCCCTGGGGTATTTCTTTTTCTACCACTCCTTTTGATGAACCGGCTATGGAAAAATCATCGCCCAATAATCGTTTACCTAACGTTTTGAATTCTAATTCTGAAAATATTTCTTTCAACTGTTCTTTATTCCATTCTTTCAGTTTAAAATCTTCCTCATGAAATTCTACCGGAACATTGGTAATGATAGTGGCTAATTTTTTAGAAAGAATCGCCATCTCTTTTCCTTTTTTTACTTTCTCTCCCATTGCTCCTTTTATCTTGTCTGCATTGGCAAGTGTGTTTTCCAATGAACCGTACTCTGCTAAAAATTTCGCAGCTGTTTTTTCTCCTACTCCCGGTATGCCCGGAATATTATCCACTGCATCTCCCATCATCCCCAGCATATCTATTACCTGGCTTACTTCTTTTATATTCCATTTGGCACATATTTCTGCCGGCCCCATTATTTCTACATCTCCACCCTGGT
>JANLSA010000442.1:0-6575 GCA_031362085.1 Bacteroidota bacterium
TTTTTCTAATATGATCCGGGGCATTTCAATCATCAATGCGCATATAGATTCACTAACACCACTTTTATCCAATTTCAGCGAACTGAATAAAAATGCAGCAGCAATATATAATCATGAAACCTGGCTGAACCTTTATTATAATCATATCTACACCGACCGGACGATTGAGCAATTAAAAAATTCCGGGAATTTCCGTTTAATCAGGAATAAGAGTGTTTCAGATGGTATTATTGAATATGATGCATATGTAAAAAGTTTTGTAATTAATATGCAGGATGAAGCTTTATTGACACAATGGAGAAAAACAGATGAAAGCCGCAACACTATTTTTAAAGCAGTTGTATTTAAAAATTGGATGAAGGGCGGGTTTGAAAAAGGATTTGAAAATCGTTCTATTCAATTGCCCCCGGCTCCCTATTTCCTGTCAACTGAAAAAAAACTGTTTGATATTTATATTAACATGCTGGACAAATACTCCACAGTCAATTCCTGGTTTATTCAAAATACAAAAATGGCGGTAAAAAAAGCTGAAGTACTTGTTTCACTGATAAAAAAAGAATATCACATAAAATAGTTTTATGGAAGTACATGCACACACACATACACCAAGAAAAAAATGGACACATTATTTCTGGGAGTTTTTAATGTTGTTCCTCGCTGTGTTCTGCGGATTTCTGGCAGAATATCAGTTGGAGCATAAGATTGAAAAAGAAAAAGAAAAACAGTTCATTGCTTCGTTGATTACCGACTTGCAGGATGATGAAAAGATCCTGTCAACTATGACAACCTCAGAACAGCTTGGAATAGCAAGTCTTGATACATTAATGGATTTGCTGAATAACCCCGCAATGGCAAAACAAAATGGCGATCAGTTATATTATGTGTCAAGAACGGGACCGAGATATATTCCTTTTGCCAACAACAGCAGAACTTTTGACCAGCTGAAATTTTCGGGTGGCTTCCGTCTTATCCGTTACCCGGAGGCTTCTAACAAAATAATGAACTATTATAACCAGTTTTCTCTTTTGCGATTATTGGAAGCCAACTATAACCAGGAGTTTGATAATTTTAAAAATATTGCAGCAAAAATTCTTGACCCCGCTATTTTAAGAAGACAGGAAACTGATAAGGGAATAATTCTGAGAAGTACAGATAATCCTGTGCTTAGAACATACGAGGCTGAACTCCTGAAAGAACTGGGGTTTCATACCTTACAAATGAATGGGTCAAGACGATCAAAGTTATTGATATTGGAAGATCTGAAAAAAGGAGCGGAAGATCTGATGGTTTACTTAAAAAATAAATATCATTTTTCCGAGAGGACTCCTTTGGAGAAATAAAAAAATATTTCCAATTAAAAAAGAAGTATGGAAAATACATTAAACCAGAATTCAAAAAGAATTGAATCCATTGATTTGCTTCGTGGGTTGGTTATGATCATTATGGCCCTGGATCATACCCGGGATTTTTTTCATGCAGGAGCTATGACGGCTGATCCGCTTGATCTGAATACCACTACACCCATTTTATATTTCACCAGGTGGATCACTCATTATTGTGCTCCCATCTTTGTTTTTCTTTCTGGTGTATCTGCCTACTTGCAAAGTGGACATAAATCAAAAAAAGAACTGAGCTTATTTCTTATTAAAAGAGGGCTTTGGCTTATTGTCATGGAGATCTTAATATTTAATCTTCTTTTCTCTTTTGATATTTTCTATACTCTTTTGGGTTTACAGGTATTATGGGCCATTGGTATCAGCATGGTCATACTGGGTTTATTGATCTGGTTGCCTTTTTGGTCAATACTCACTATCGGTTTTATCATTGTGCTGGGACACAATGCACTTGATTTTTATGAAAAAGCAAATCCCGGTCCTTATAATGTCTTTTATAATCTATTGCATCATTTCGGTTTTCATACCTTATGGGGTAAACACCAGTTAATGATTCTATATCCGTTTTTACCCTGGACGGGGCTCATGATACTTGGTTACTGTCTTGGAAAAATATTACGGAATCCTGATGAGCAGTATAGAAGAAAATTTTTAACTATTGCTGGTCTCTCAGCTATCGGATTGTTCATCGTCATGCGGTTTATAAATATTTATGGCGATCCGGTTACATGGTCTGCACAAAAGACTTCCTTCTACAGTTTTCTTTCTTTTATCAATACAAATAAATATCCACCTTCGCTTTTTTATATGTGTATGACCATTGGCCCTGCTTTATTATTTATTGCGTGGTGGGGAAATATGAAAAATGGTTTAACAAAAGTGATTTCGGTATATGGAAGGGTAGCTTTCTTTTATTATATCCTGCATTTCTTTTTTATTCACACGTTTAGTACTATCGCCAATTATATAAAAGGCAGCGAAGGGTTTTCTCTTGGAATAACATATCTGGTATGGATTGCAATAGTTGCATTGTTATATCCATTTTGCAAATGGTATGATAAATACAAAACAATTCATAAAGAAAAATGGTGGCTGAGTTATTTGTAAAAAATTTCATTTTAAATTTTTAAAACCAGGAAATAATGATACACAACTTTTTTAAAGCAAGAATCTTCATACTTGCGGCAACACTTTGCATTTGTACAGGAGCAACAGCACAATCAACTATTGAGTATGATATTGTATTGTCCGGTGGCCGTGTAATAGACCCCGAAACAAAACTGGATGCAATAAAAAATGTTGGCATCATCAACAACCGCATTGCACAAATTTCTTCAGAACCACTGAAAGGAAAAGAAACGATTAATGTAACAGGATTGGTTATTGCCCCGGGTTTTATTGATATGCATGTACACGGCAGAACCAACCAGGAACAGAAATATCAATTGCATGATGGAGTAACAACCGCTTTGGAATTGGAATGGGGAATTGAGTATTTAGATAAATGGTATGCATCACGACAAGGAAAAGCATTGATCAATTACGGCGCCAGTGTATGTTGGCCTTTTGAAAGATTCCGTGCAATCGGTGATTTTAAAAAAGAGGAAGACGAATTGAATGAAACGATACAAAACGAGCAATCGGGTATTGAAAATTTAATGAATAAAGTAAAACCTGCAAGCAATACTGGTTTGTCGCAATCGCAGGTTGATAAAACACTGGAGAATATAAAACAATCTTTAGCCAGCGGCGCCATTGGTATTGGTATGCCGCTGGGTTATGTGCCCGGTTCTAAACCGGAAGAAGTCTATCGTGTGTTTCAAATGGCTGCATCCATGCAGGCACTTATATACACACATGTACGGGAAGGCGGGTTGATGGCTGTGCAGGAGGTGATGACAGATGCAATACTTACAGGTGCACCCTTACATATTGTACATATCAACAGCTCCACACTTGGTAATATTTATTTAGGTGTCGAAATGGTACAGGCTGCACAGCAGAAGGGATATAATATTACAACAGAATTATATTCTTATCCTGCAGGATCTACTGCTTTGCAAAGTGCCGTGTTTGATGAAGGCTGGCAAAAAAGATTAGGCATCAGTTATGAAGATTTACAATGGGTGTTAACAGGCGAAAGATTGACTAAGGAAACATTTGAAAGCTACAGGAAGACAGGAGGAATTGTTATCATTTATTCCATGAAGCCGGAATGGATAAAGGCTGGTATTGCTTCTAAAGGAACTATCATCGCTTCCGATGGAATGCCTTATGCAAAACTGGCGCATCCAAGAACTGCCGGAACATTTTCAAGAGTATTGGGAAAATATGTAAGAGAAGAAAAAGTGATTGATTTGAATACTGCAATTGAAAAAATGACATTGTTACCTGCAAAACGATTAGAAGGCATTGCACCCATGATGCGTTTTAAAGGAAGGATACAGGTGGGTGCTGATGCAGATATTACTATTTTCAACCCCAACACAGTAATAGATAAAGCCACATTTGAAAAAGGGTTGGAGTTTTCAGCTGGCATTGAATATGTAATGGTGAATGGAAGATTTGTTTTGAAGAATGGTAAAACAGTAAACAATGTTTTTCCAGGGCAAGCAGTTTATGGTAAGTTTAAAAAATAAACCTCATCAATTTATATACAATGAAAATACTAGTATTTATTACTGCGGTTTTTTTTATTCACACAGCAGTGTGCTCACAAAAACCCCGTGCAAGAGATATTGGATTTCCGTTTGACGGCACTCCGGGAAAATTCAATGCCATCACCGATGTAAAAGGTGTGGAAGTCGGTTACAGCACCATCATATCCGGCACAGGAAAAAACATAAGAGGTAAAGGCCCGGTGCGTACCGGTGTTACCGCTATTTTACCAAGAGGAAAAAACAATAATCCTGTTTATGCAAACTGGTACACTCTGAATGGAAATGGAGAAATGACCGGAACAACATGGCTAACTGAATCTGGTTTTTTAGAAGGCCCGGTAATGATTACCAATACCAACAGTGTAGGTACAGTAAGAGATGCTGTATTAAAATGGTATGTAAAAAAAGGATGGTACAAAGAAGATTTCTGGTACACTTATCCTGTGGTGGCCGAAACCTATGATGGCTTTTTAAATGACATTTATGGTTTTCATGTAAAAGAAACGAATGCATACGAAGCATTGGACAGTGCAAAGAGTGGTTTCATTAAAGAAGGAAATGTTGGTGGCGGCACGGGTATGATGTGTCTGGGGTTTAAAGGTGGCTCGGGTACTTCATCAAGACTTATTAAAATAAAAGACTCCACATATACATTAGGTGTGTTCGTGCAATCAAACTTTGGAAGAAAAAGAAATCTCACTATTGCAGGCGTACCAGTTGGTAAAGAATTAATAGATACATTGAATAATGAATTTAAAGCTCCTCCTTCTTATCAACAAGGTGATGGATCGATCATAGTAGTTGTTGCCACTGATGCTCCTTTATTACCACACCAGTTAAAAAGAGTTGTGCAACGGGTTTCATTAGGTATCGGACAAGTAGGGGGACAGGGAACGAATGGCTCCGGAGATATTTTTATTGCTTTCTCTACTGCTAATTCAATGGCTTTTCAACGGGCAAATTTTACAAATGTTGAAACATTACCCAATGACGAGATCAATCCTTTATTTGAAGCAACCATTCAGGCAACAGAAGAAGCTATTATCAATGCCATGGTGGCAGCTGAAACTATGGAGGGTATTAATGGAAACAAATCTTATGCGTTACCTCATAAACTGGTTATTGATATTTTGAAAAAGTATAACAGGATAAAATAATTAACCGGACCTGACTAATCATCTGATTCATGAAAAAGATAATGACTCTCTTTTGTTTTCTGCTAAGCATGCATACTGCTTTTTCTCAAAATGCAGGTATAGATAGTATGCTGCAAAAAATTGCTGCTGAAAAAGATGATAGCAGGCGTATTGATATTATCTATAGCTCACTGGTAATAATTGGAGAAACAAACCCGGTATTAGGATTAAAATATGCTCAGAAATTGCTGGACTATTCTCAAACCAATAAGGATAAAATCGGGGAAGCCTATGCCATATCATATATGGGTAAAATGTATGGCGTTTCGGGCAATATGGAAAAAGGTTTAGGATATGCTTTAAAAGGAAATGAAATTGCTGAACAAACAGGTAATGAAAAATTGCTCGCAATTTCAAATACCTTTTTAGGACTTATATATAAATTCCTGGCGAATTTCCCCAAAGCAATTAGTTTTTATATGGCTTCTGTGCAATCAGCTGAAAAAGCAAACTACCAGCAGGCACAAGTCATGGGCTTTCAAAACTTATCAGAAATTTATTTGACAATAAATCAGGTTGATTCTGCTTTAATGTATGCACAAAAGGATTTTGAACTTTCGCAGCGTATCAAATACTATGATTTCTTCAGCTATACGCTGATTAATCTTGGCGCTGTGCATGGAAAATTGGGCAACCCCGCCGTTGCACTTGGCTATTTTGATATGGCTATACAGGAAAGTTATAAATCTAAATCACTAAGACAGCTTAACCGGGCATTTACTGCTAAAGCGAAATACTTTAATGACATCAATCAAAAAGATTCCGGTATTATTTACGCTAAAAAAGCCATTACCGCTGTACAAAATACCGACTTCGCAAGCAACAGTATTAAACCCGCACAACTGCTTTTGGATATCTACAGGGGAAATAATGTTGATAGTGCATTTAAATATTCTGAACTCTTCAGGATAACCAATGACAGTTTATTTAACGCAAAGGCAATTCAGCAAACCCAACTAATGACTTTTGAAGATGAGCTGCGGCAACAAAAATCGGCAGAAGAAAAAATAAAAATAGAGGAACAGCGCAAAGAAAACATCCAATACGCTTTAATGGCCCTCGGTATCATCACTTTCATAATTGCTTTTTTATTACTTAGTCGTCGACATATAACCAATGCCAAGTTGATTCAATTTTTAGGAGTAGTCGCATTACTTGTAGTTTTTGAATTTTTAAATCTATTACTTCATCCTTTTTTAGAACGCATCACCCATCATTCGCCGGTGCTGATGTTGCTGGCATTGGTTTGTATTGCTGCTTTACTTGTACCATTACATCACAAATTAGAAAAATGGGCTACGCATAAATTGGTGGAGAAGAATAAA
>JANLSA010000475.1:0-10654 GCA_031362085.1 Bacteroidota bacterium
CTATTTCATTAATAACCCCGGATATCCTATTTGCACAGGATGATAAAAATAAAAAAGAACCACTTGATAGTTTCTTGCTCCGGCAAAAAGGTATTATCGGGCAGATAGCAGATAACCTAATGACGGATACCGTTGAAGAGATTAACACCGGGTTGCTTCGTAACGATATGCCATTCCAAAAATATAAGGATCGGGTGATACGACATATAAAAGTTCAGACGCTTGAATTTGGTGTTTCTATATCCGATACTTCCAAACGTGAATCTGATAAATTGAAAAGACTGGCTGATAAACTTCATGCTGACACAAAGGAAAATGTCATCCGCAACAATTTATTTTTTTCAGAAGGTGAAATATTATCACCTTACCAGTTAGGCGATAACGAAAAACATCTCCGTGATCTTTCTTTTTTACAGGATGCAAAAATAAAAGTAATACCTGTGAGAGGAAACAGGGATTCAGTAGACATCCTGGTTCTTTCAAAAGATGTGCTTTCTATCGGTGGTAGTTTCAGGGTTCACAGTTCTAAAAGTTTGTCCTTAGATCTCAGTGAAGATAATTTCATGGGCCGGGGAGATGAAATACAGGTGCAAGGATTAATGGATATTGACAGGAAACAGAAACTGGGATATGGTTTTGAATTTATAAAAAGAAATATGGGGGGAAGTTTTGTTAATGCTGCAATTGGTTTTTCTACATACAACAAATCTTTCAGCAGTGGAAAAAAAGAAGAAACGAATGTTTATCTCAGGTTGACAAGGCCATTGGTCAACCGGTTTATGAAATGGACCTATGGTGCAGAAATAGAAGTACATGAAACGAATAACTATTATAACAGAGACTCATTGTACCAGCAGGATTTCAAATACAATTACGATCGAATTGATGCATGGGGTGCCTGGAATATAGATGCTGATAAGATAGATCGTAATCATAATCAAGCCCGTTCACGAGGCTTAATTGGCCTTCGTGTACTGCAACAAAATTTTAAGGAAAAACCTTTAAAATATTCCAACATATATAACTCTGGTTTTGCAGATGAGAAAGCAGTACTGGCAGATATATCCATTTTCAGGCAAAACTTTTATAAGACAAAATATATTTATGGATTTGGAAGAAATGAAGATGTACCTGCAGGCATGGATGCATCTTTCACGACGGGTTGGACAAAAAAAGATGGAAGAGAACGGCCCTATGCAGGAATAAATTTTAATCGTTATTATTTTACGGTACAACAGGATTACTTTAATTTTTCTTTTGGATCGGGTGGATATTTTTATAAAAGAAAACTGGAGGATTTAGATATGTTAGTTAAAGTTGATTTTTTTACCCGGCTGCATTACTTAAAAAGAAACTGGAAACAGCGCATCTTCCTTAGTGCAAGTGCCACCAGGCAGTTTAATGATTTATTAAACGAACCTCTTCGGCTTGAAAGCGAATATGGCCAGCCGGAAATAAGAAATAACTGGCAAGGTGGCGATTTCAGAATAACCGGAAAAGCCGAAACAGTTTTCTTTAGCCCATGGTCAATATTATATTTCAGGTTTGCGCCATTTGTCTTTGTCAATTCTACTCTTATCAATTTAAAAGTAGATAGTATTTATAATCGTAAGCTATTCTCATCCATTGGTGCGGGTCTGCGAATACGTAACGAAAGCCTGATCTTCGGCACCATCGAATTGAAAGGGATGTATTTCCTGCGTAAAAACTTTTTTAATGAAAACTGGCGTTTTGAGGTAAAAACAAATATTCGTTTCAAATACAACCAGCAGTTTATTAAGCGGCCCGATTTTGTAAGGGTAAATTAAACAATACCCGAAATAATAAATCAATTGGTGGTCGGAACAAATCTTTTAAATTGCAGGTCTAATTGCTGCTATGAATAAAAGATTTAATTACGGAACTGATAAATTAACCCTTGAAAAATCAATTGCATTAGCCAACGGTAAAATGAAAGGCGTGTTAACTGATGAAGCAGTAAAAAATATTAATGCCTCCCAAAAAAATGTACAGAACATTGTTGCAAAAAATAAAACGGTATATGGCATCAATACCGGATTTGGAATTTTATCCAATACGCCCATTTCAAAAGAAGATACGGCAACACTCCAATATAAAATTTTACAGAGTCATAGTGTAGGCGTGGGAGAGCCCATTCCTGCAGAAGTTGCGAAGTTGATGATGCTAACAAAAGTCCATGCTCTGGCACAGGGATATAGTGGCGTTCAATTATCAACACTTGAAAGAATCATCTGGCATATAGAAAATAATGTGATACCGGTAGTTCCTGAAAAAGGGAGTGTTGGTGCTTCAGGTGATTTAGCCCCTTTAGCTCATTTATTTTTACCACTGATTGGATTGGGCGAATGTTTTTATAAAGGAGAAAGAAAAAGCACGGTTGATATTTTGCAAAAAGAAAAAATGAAGTCGGTTCAATTGGGTCCGAAAGAAGGTTTGGCATTAATCAACGGGACACAATTTATTTTATCGTTTGCAGTAAAGGCTGTGCAACGAATGCATAATTGTTTGGAAGCGGCAGATATTATCGGGGCAATGAGCCTGGAAGCATTAACGGGTACAAAGGCTCCATTTGATGAGCGTCTTCATTATCTGCGTCCATTCAATGGAAATAAATTAGTAGCACAACGATTAAGAATATTACTGAATGATTCTGAAATAATGAAAAGTCATATGGATTGCGGAAGAGTGCAGGATCCATATTCACTCCGGTGTATGCCGCAGGTGCATGGTGCAAGCCGTAATGCATGGTTGCATTTAAAAGAATTAACTGAGATCGAATTAAATTCAGTTACAGACAATCCGATTATACTTGGTGAAGATGATACCATCAGTGGAGGCAATTTTCATGGACAGCCTCTTGCATTACCATTGGATTATTGTTGTTTTGCAGCTGCAGAAATAGGCAATATAAGTGACCGTCGTTGTTATTTATTATTAGAAGGCAAATATGGATTGCCCATGTTATTGATGAAAGACGTTGGATTAAATTCAGGATTTATGATTCCGCAATACACAACAGCAGCATTAGTAAGCGAAAACAAAACTTTGTGTTTCCCAGCAAGTGCAGATAGTATTCCTACTTCTCTCGGTCAGGAAGATCATGTAAGTATGGGCAGCATCAGTGGAAGAAAATTGAATCAGGTTTTGGATAACCTGGAGTTTATTCTTGCTATCGAATTATTATCTGCCTGTCAGGCGATAGAGTTTCGTCGTCCATTAAAAAGCTCAGAATTGTTAGAGTTTGCCCATGACTATGTCCGTGAGTTTGTGGGCTTTGCCAGTGAAGACAGAATTTTTGCTAACGACATAAATAAAGTGGCTGGCATTATCAAAGATTTTTCTTTTGTCGAAAAAGTTAATAAGTTGGCCATATCAAAACAAATCAAATTGAACAGCGGGTTTTCAGATTTTACTTTCTCATAATCCAATTTGCAGTTATTCGAAATCTTTGACTTAAATAGTAACAAAACCGGTTTGTTTTCAAGCAAACCGGTAAAAAAATGTTTAACTGTATCCAGAGTTAATTATTATAAATCCCTACTTCTTTTTCAGCCTTTCATAATATTCTATACTCTTGCTTCCATCAGCATTATTTATTGTTTGATTATAGTTGTCATCTCCGTTCATTTCAATGTCAATATTAAATTCCCGATCACGTACGGTATAATAAGAAGATTCCATCATTGATTCTTTTAATTTATTCTTACCGTTCATTTCAAATTTTCCGAAACCAATACCGGTATGGTTTTTATTCAGCGAATCAGTCCAGGTGTTACCCCAGATAACATAACCGGCATAATAAATTTTATACTGAACATCACTGGTTATAGTAGTAGTATCTTTGCCCTTTATCTGCGTAACCTTTACTTTTTTCCAAACACCATCTAATGAAGATTTAACATCATTTCCAATTGACTCATACTCTTCTGTAAGTTCATAATATTTTCCTCCGGTAAGTATGTTCGGAATAACTTGTATGAATCCTTTATCCGTTTTATTAATAATAAGTTTATAGGTGCCGGGATTTTCCGTCTTTATAGTATCAGATGCACTATAAATTACATATTCAGAAATTGTATCCTTTTCAAAGCTGTATGGACCGATACCGAAAGAACTTAATGAATCGGGTGAATTAATATTCGCATACATCATATAGTCTTCTGTAAAAATTTTCATCTGTTTTCTCGATGAATACGTAGTATCTGTTTTATCATTTTTCAACCGTTGATACTTCATTTTAAATGTTCCCTGCAATGATACATTTCCTTTCTTTTCGGGGTTGCTGCAGCCAATCAGGGTCAGCATTACTACCACCAATGCTAGTTTCATAATATTAAATTTATTTTAAAGAATAAGAAACATTCTTAATTACGGAAGGAGTAGTCTTCTGAAGGGAATAGATTGAAATTGCTTATAACGGAACTACCCTAAAATTAAGACAATAAAATGAAAATCTTTTAAATAATAATTACAGATTTACTGCTGACTCCAATGCCAGATTCATCATCGGCAATAATGCTTTTTCTCTGTCATTAGCCGAGATACTTTCATGTGAGGAAATAATATCTGAAACAGTAAGAATGGTAGCAGCCGATTTTTTTAAATACCGGGCATTGGAAAACAAAGCAAATGCTTCCATCTCCGCTGCTAGGCATTTATATTTTTTTACAATTGCGGGTTTGCCTTTTTCCTGGCGGTAAAAAACATCACCCGAATGAATGGGGCCTTGCTTAATTGCCAGGTTCATATTTTTTGCAGTTTCGTTTATTTTATTATATGCATTGCCCCGATGTTTGAAACGATCTTTCTTATAACCAAAGGCGCATTCTGCATAGGTGGATTCACTGCAGGCTGTATCTGCATTTATCAGATCAAACAATTTTAATTTTTTAGTATAAGCGCCACAGGTTCCTATACGGATGATGCAATCGGCTTCATACTCAGTAAATAATTCAAAGGAATATATACCAATTGATGGACAGCCCATACCGCTTGCACCAACCGTAAGCGGTTTATTTTTATAAGTTCCACTAAAAAAATAAATATTGCGGGTACTGCTTACTAATTTTACATTTTGTAAAAAATTATCAGCAATATATTTTGCACGAAGCGGATCACCTGCCAACAGAATATTTTTTTCAATTTCTCCGGGCTTAGCACTGATGTGAATACTCATGGTTAAAATTATTAATATTGAAGATATTTATTTTATCAGAGATTACCGACTTTTGTGGGCAGGCCACAGAGAACCACAGAGAAAATGGAGAATAGCTGAGTTTCTCTAAGTATCTCAAAACCTCCTTGGTTCTCTGTGAACAAAACAACAACAATATGCAAACAGCTACACAAACCAAATACGACCCCATCAAATATGCCACACCAACCGGCAACAAACTAAACTGCAAAGGCTGGATTCAGGAAGCTGCACTGCGTATGCTACTCAATAACCTGGACCCAGAAGTGGCAGAACGCCCCGATGATTTAATTGTTTATGGTGGTCGTGGTAAAGCCGCAAGAAACTTTGAAGCACTTGATAATATTATAGCTGCATTAAAAATTTTGGAAAACGATGAATCATTACTCATTCAAAGTGGTAAACCGGTTGGGATATTAAAAACGCATAAAGACGCACCAAGAGTCTTAATAAGTAATAGTCAATTGGTACCCAACTGGGCTAATTGGAAACATTTTGATGAGCTGGAAAAAAAAGGTTTGATGATGTACGGACAAATGACTGCCGGCAGTTGGATTTATATCGGAAGCCAGGGAATTGTACAGGGGACTTACGAAACTTACGCTGCTATTGCTGATAAACACTTTCCAATTCAATCGGAGTTTTCCAAGAACCCCCCTTCGGGGGGCAGGGGGGCTGGAACTTTGAAAGGAACATTAAATGTAACAGCCGGTCTCGGTGGCATGGGCGGAGCACAACCACTTGCCATTACAATGAATGAAGGAGTTGCTTTAATTGCAGAAGTCGAAGAATGGAGAATTGATAAAAGAATTGAAACAAAATATTTAGATGAAAAATATTCTGATATTGATGAAGCGATTGATGCAGCTGTAAAGTATAAACAATCAGGTGTTGGAAAAAGCATCGGTGTTTGTTGCAATGCTGTCTATCTTTTACAAAAATTGATTGAAAGAAATATAATTCCCGATACACTCACGGATCAGACAAGTGCTCATGATCCACTCATTGGTTATATACCGCATACATTAACTAACGAACAGGCAAATGTATTGAGAGAAAAAAATCCTGATGAATATATAAAGCTGGCTTATGAAAGTATGTATCTGCATGTACAACTCATGCTTCAACTTATGGATAAAGGCGCCATTACTTTTGATTATGGAAATAATATTCGTGCTAGAGCAATTGAATTTGAAGAAAAAAATCCCGATTCAGAATTGATAACACAGTATAAAAGTCTTTTCCAAAGAACCCCCCTTCGGGGGGCAGGGGGGCTTTTTCCCGGCTTCGTACCCGCATATATCCGTCCTCTCTTTTGCGAAGGCAAGGGCCCTTTCCGCTGGGCTGCTTTAAGTGGCGATGAAAATGATATTGCAGTAACCGATGAACTGATAATAAATATGTTTCCAGAAAATAAATCCATGTTGCGCTGGATGAAGATGGCTAAAGAAAAAATTGCTTTCCAGGGATTGCCTGCACGTATTTGTTGGTTGGGACAAGGAGAAAGAGAAAAAGCGGGACTAGCATTTAATGAATTAGTAAGAACAGGAAAAGTAAAAGCCCCGATTGTTATTGGAAGAGATCACTTGGATACAGGAAGTGTAGCATCTCCCAACAGAGAAACAGAAGGCATGCTGGACGGAAGTGATGCAGTTGCCGATTGGCCCATCTTAAATGCATTGGTTAATACGGCAGGCGGTGCAAGTTGGGTTTCATTGCATCATGGGGGTGGAGTAGGAATGGGTTATAGTATACATGCCGGTATGGTGATAGTAGCTGATGGTACGGATGATGCGGAACAAAGATTAAAGAGAGTATTAAGAAATGATCCGGGTATGGGAGTCATTCGTCACGCTGATGCAGGTTATGAAATTGCTAAGAATACAGCAAAAGAAAATAACTTAGATATCGGAAGCCGTTTGTCACAGTAATCACATTAAAATTCAAAAAGCCAACTGACAAGTTGAAAATTTCGTCTAAAAAATTATGCTAAAAATTATTTCTTTAATATTTGTCATTTACTTACTCGCATGGATAGTACCTCCTACCGTAGTTGTTAAAGCACCTGTAAAAGCCGAACCTATCACTATTGATGGTCCGTATGTATTGTATCGTGGCGATTCGATTCTTGTTCAATATATCGATTCGGCAAATGCTTCTTTAATATTACGCAGTAGCCAAATGGTGCAAGCGCAAAAAAATCAACTTCAACTGGTAGTAAATACTGATGAAGCAGGTAAAACATTCAATGTAAAATTGCATGCAAAACTTTCCATTGAGAAAAATACATATAGCAAACCAAAAAAAATGCTGGTGATATCAGATATCGAAGGTGAATTTGCCGCTATGCGAAAATTACTTCAGGGCAACGGTGTAATAGATAATAATTATAACTGGATTTTTGGTGAAGGTCATTTGGTGCTGGTCGGTGATTTTGTAGATCGGGGTGCTATGGTAACTGAAGTACTCTGGTTAATTTATTCTCTAGAAAGCCAGGCTGAAGCAAATGGAGGAAAAGTGCATTTCATTTTGGGTAACCATGAAATAATGAATATGAAAGGCGAACTTGATTATGTACATCCCCGCTATAAAGCTCATGCTGATAAAATGCAGGTGCCCTATCTGCAATTATTCGGACAGCAATCCGAACTGGGCCGCTGGTTCTCCACCAAAAACGTAGTTGAACAAATTGGGAATATACTTTTTACACATGGTGGCTTTTCTGCTTATATGAATGAAGTGCATATGCCACTTAAAAATTTAAACGATACGGCACGGTTTTATTATTCCAATACAAGTTTAAAATTTCCGAGTTATTATTCAGAATTACTGTTTAGTGATTATAGCCCTTTTTGGTACCGTGGATATTATTTTGATTCTCCAAGAGCAACTCTTGATCAGGTAGATAGTACACTCAACTTATATAATAGTCGCTTTATCATTACCGGGCATACAAGTATAGCAAAGGAGATTGTATCCGTTTATAATGGTAAGGTGATTGATTTAGATGTAGCACACAAACTTGGTTTTTCGGAAGCATTAATGATTGAAGGCAATAAAATGTACCGGGTAAATGCCACCGGTGAGCAAAAGAAAATTTCTACCCTCCATTAATGAATGCTTTATTAAATTTAAATTTCATTTTCTTCAGGTGATTGATTTCCCGTTAATCTTATTTTTTTTACAATTATCATAAAAAAAAGGTTGGTAAATCCCTAATTTTAAATTTATAAAAATTTTACTATGAGAAAGCTGCTTTTTACCATCGCCGTTTTTTTATTTTCAATTACAGGTATACATAACGCTGCAAAGGCACAAGAGTATAAATTGCGGCAATCAAATGATATGATGGGTATGAAATCAGAATCCACTATCTACATAAAAGGTATGCGTAAAAGAACCGAGGGCGGTGGTATGATGGGAATGCCCAATAATATTGTTACCATTGAACAATGCGATCTGCAGCGTACTGTAAAACTAAATGAGAAGAAAAAATTATATTTCATTGAACCTTTTACACAGGGAAATGATGAGGTGATAGATGAAGATGCACCAAAACCAAAAGTGGCTCCACCAAAACAAAACAAAACAGACACAGTTAAAAAAGGTGGCATCATTACCCAATGGTATAGCATTAATGATACCAACGAACGAAAAAAAATATTTGATCAAACAGCCCGTCATGTGTGGACATCTCGAAAAACAAAACCTTCGCCAGATGCTTGTTATATGAAAGATAGCATGCTGATGAAAACAGATGGTTGGTATATTGATTTGCCCCAGTTCAAATGCCCGGTACAGTACCGCCCGGCACGACCACCCCGTAACCCAAATGAAAGAGAGAAACCCGAATGTAAAGACAGGTTTATTACACATAGCAAAGGAAAAGGGAAACTTGGTTTCCCCTTTATAGAGACTACAACGATTATTATGGGTGGTGGCCAGGAAATAACAACCACTATTGAAACAATTGAGTTCTCTACTGCCAAACTGGATTCGATGTTGTTTGAAATACCACCCGGCTACCAACAAGCAAAAAGTGAAAATGAACTGGAAGATAAAATGGCTATAAAAGAAATGATGAATGCCATAAAGGCTAACAGCGAAAATAAACAACCGGCTAATGAAAACAATGAAACAAAAAAGGCCGGCACTATACGTATAGGTGTGTTTGCACCCACTGGTGATGAACAGGTGAATGCAACAGCATTGCAACAGCGTATGGTAAGCACATTAACCAGTGGCAAAATAGAAGCCATATCAGTAAGCAGTGAGGAAGAAGCCCGAAAGTATAATTGTGATTATACACTCAACACTGCGTTTACCAAAATAAAAGCAGCCAATAAAGTGGGGGGCCTTCTTAAAGCCATTAAAAATGCGGACCCCAATGCAGCTTCTTCATTTAATATTCAGGCTAATCTTACAATAAAGGTTTTGAGTGATGGCACTGTAAAAAGTAAACCCGAAGTAGATGGCAAATATGAAGGCAGGGTGGATGATGCAGCCGGCAAAGCGTTGGATGATGGTTGCAAAGATGTGTTGAAGGCATTGAAGTAATCGAGTTATATGATTTAGAAGATCAGATCCTGATTATATTGAACCTGCTTGCCAGCAGCTATTGTATTTTATTTGTTGAATGATTTTTTAAGTTATATTCATCACTTGCTTGCCGGCAGGCAAGTTCAACATTTAAAAAGAAATGAATGCCCGATAAAAACACATACGACGTTATCATAGTTGGCTCCGGTATCAGCGGTGGATGGGCTGCCAAAGAACTTTGTGAAAAAGGATTAAAAGTTTTAGTACTCGAACGAGGCCGCAATGTTGAACATATAAAAGATTATCCAACCGCTACAACACCTCCCTGGGAATTTCAACATCGCTTAACATTAACTCAGGAAGAGAAAAAAAATAATCATATACAGAGCCGGCATTATTCATTCCGGGAAGACAACAAACATTTTTATATCAATGACCAGGAAAATCCATATGCCGAAACAAAACGTTTTGACTGGATAAGAGGCGATATTGTTGGAGGCCGTTCATTGTTATGGGGCAGGGCTACCTATCGCTGGAGTGATCTTGATTTTGAAGCCAATCTTAAAGATGGTCATGGTGTGGACTGGCCGATACGCTATAAAGAATTGGCGCCTTGGTATGATTATGTAGAATCTTTTATTGGTGTAAGCGGCAATCGTGATGGCATACCTCATTTACCCGATGGTAAATTTCAACCGCCATTTGAAATGAATGTTGTTGAAAAATTTTTTAAACAACAGATCGAATCAAAATATAATGATCGCAATGTGATCATTGGCAGAACGGCTAACCTGACACAACCGGTAAAGGGTAGGGGGCAATGCCAGGCAAGAAATCTTTGTCACCGGGGTTGTCCGTTCGGTGCGTATTTCAGTACCAATGCCAGTACTATGCCGGCTG
>JANLSA010000478.1:0-7891 GCA_031362085.1 Bacteroidota bacterium
CTGTTAGAAGTATCTTTATTAAGCGTGTTGTAGATAATAGCATAATCGCCTCCTACATCTTCACGCTGAATGAAAATACTTTCCACTTCCATTTCAGAAATCATAGCGATAGCTTCTTCATCGAGAATTGAATCTCTTTCAAGCACCACTTCATTTCTTTCAATAGAAACAACTTCCCCGGTATCTTCATCCACAAAATCTTCTACCCAACTTCTCAATACACGGGCAGCTAACCTTCTGTTAGCATATTTATTTAATGTCTTTTTATCTGTTTTAACTTCATCCGCCATTCCGAAAAGCTCCAGAATGTCTTTATCTGTTTCATAACCGATAGAACGAAGTAACGTAGTTACCGGGAACTTTTTCTTACGGTCAATGTAAGCATACATCACATTATTGATGTCTGTTGCAAATTCCATCCACGCACCTTTGAAAGGAATTACTCTTGCCGAGTAAATCTTAGTTCCATTGGGGTGAACAGACTGACCAAAGAATACGCCGGGTGAACGGTGCAACTGTGATACAACAACACGTTCAGCACCATTGATAACAAAAGTACCACGCGGTGTCATGTAAGGTATGTTTCCGAGAAACACATCCTGCACGATGGTTTGAAAGTCCACGTGTTCTTCATCATTACAACTTAAGCGAAGCTTTGCTTTTAACGGAACAGCGTAAGTCAAACCCCTTTCCATACACTCTTCAATCGTGTAACGTGGCGGGTCAATAAAGTAATCTAAGAACTCCAATACGAAAATATTTCGTGTGTCGGTAATCGGGAAGTTATCCTTAAACACACGGAACAAGCCTTCGATATCTCTTTTGTCAGGCGTGGTTTCCAACTGGAAAAATTCTTTGAAAGACTGAATCTGTACTTCGAGCAGGTCGGGAGCGTCTGCTAAATGTTTGATCTTACCGAAATCTACCCTGTGGTTCAATTTTGTTGAAGACATAAATGTAAAACCGGTTTTAATAAGTTTATGGGTGTGCAAATCATTCACGTGCATTTATTTAAGAAAAATAAAAGCCAGCGATTATCAACTAATAATTCATGATTTTGTACCCCAATGTGTTTTGCGCAAAAATAAAGGACGGCAAAGATAGGATTTAAAACTTCCCAGCCAAGAAAACTTTGCCAACAAAAACCCCGCCGAAACTACCCTAAAAGAGGTATTTCCCAGAAGCCAACTTTCCCTTAGCTTGTATTAATATTTTTCAAATGAATTGGAAAAATTTTATAAGGGATTATTTAAGTTTTAACCGGAAAGAAAGAATTGCGGTTGTCGTAATAGCCGGATTGATGGTATTTATCATTCTTGCCCCTAAGATTATTTCTATTTCGGCAAGAAATGACATCGTGAAAACTGATACAACATGGTTTGCTGCGGTAAGAAACCTGGAACAGAAAAGTCATGATTCATTCAACAGGGGCAATCAAAAAGATTATGATGACAGAAATGATTATGCCTATCAATACGACAAAACGAAAAGCAGTTACTATGAAAACAAAAATCGAAGTGGAGAACTTTTTTATTTTGACCCAAATATTCTAAATGCCGATGGTTGGAAAAAGTTGGGATTAAAAGAAAAGACAATCCAAACGATTCAGAATTATATAAGCAAGGGAGGGAAATTCAAAAAGGCGGAAGATTTGCAAAGAGTTTATGGCTTGCGGCAAAATGAGTATGAACGATTGGCGCCTTATATAAAAATTGAAGATGTAGTCGCAAGAAAAAATTTTGACTTTCTTACTAAAACAAATAGTGAACTTCAACCAACAAAAAATATTACCTCGCATTATTCCATTATTGATATAAACGCTGCAGATACAACAGCCTTTATTTTTTTGCCAGGTATAGGTAGTAAGCTGGCTGGAAGAATTGTAAACTTCAGAGATAAGTTGGGCGGATTTTATTCAGTGGAGCAGGTTAAAGAAACTTTTGGTTTGCCCGATTCAACTTATCAGAACATAAAACAGTACCTAAAATTGGATAACCCATCGGTAAAAAAAATAAATATTAATACAGCAACTATTGAAGAGTTGAAAGCACATCCCTATATCAAATATGTTTTGGCAAATCCTATTATAGCTTATCGTAATGAACATGGGTTATTTTCTAAAGTAGAAGATGTAAAGAAGGTGATGGTAATAACTGAGGAGATTTATAATAAGATTTTCCCTTACTTAATTGTTTTGTAAATATTATTTCAATACACAATCACCAGTACGTTTTATTTCTATTCTATTTTTACAAATTCTTAAAAATTCTGGACTTATTATTAGTACTTTTCTATAAAAATGAATCAAAAGGTTGCGCATGCAATAATCATTTTCGATACTCACTTTTTTTCATTTAGCTAAAGTTCAAAATCGTTTCATTCCAGATTTTGTACATTGCAAAACTAAATTTAATGACCATCTGAATTATTTAGTAGTGGTTGTATAAGCTCAATAGAAATTCCGAACAAAGAATGGTGTCCCGAAGTGTCGGAATAAACTGTCGCAACTGAAGCTCTATAATAGTCCGGGACTATCGGTTTAATAAAAAACCCTCCATTTCTTTCCCATTAATTTTCGGGTTGGAGGATAAGAAAAAAAATATTTATGTCAAACGATTTACGCAAGCAACAGGCTCTCGAATATCATTCTAAAGGAAGACCTGGAAAAATTGAAGTGGTTCCCACTAAAGAAGCAAAAACGCAAAGAGATTTATCGCTTGCCTATAGCCCCGGTGTTGCGGAACCTTGTCTTGAAATTGCAAATAATATTGAAGATGTATATAAATATACTGCCAAAGGAAATTTAGTGGCTGTAATAAGTAATGGCACTGCTGTGTTAGGATTGGGAAATATAGGCCCCGAAGCAAGTAAACCGGTGATGGAAGGCAAAGGAGTGTTGTTCAAAATTTTTGCCGACATTGATGTGTTTGATATTGAAATAAATGAAAAAGATCCGGTAAAGTTTGTACAGATTGTAAAAGCCCTGGAACCCACTTTCGGTGGCATAAATCTGGAAGATATAAAAGCTCCTGAGTGTTTCTACATCGAGCAGGAATTAAAAAAACTATTGCACATCCCAATCATGCATGATGACCAGCATGGCACTGCAATTATTTCGGCTGCTGCTTTACTGAATGCATTGGAAATACAAAAGAAAAAAATTGATAAAGTAAAAATAGTAGTGAATGGTGCTGGGGCAGCTGCTATTTCCTGCAGCCAGCTATATGAATCATTGGGCGCAAAGCATGAAAACTTTTTGATGCTGGATCGTAAAGGTGTTTTGCATCATGGAAGAACGGATCTGGATGAAATGAAAAAAATATTTGCAAATGGAAATAAGGATATGACACTTGCAGAAGCTATGAAAGATGCAGATGTTTTTATCGGATTAAGTTCAGGCAATTGTGTAACTGCAGAGATGGTAAAGAGTATGGCAAAAAATCCGATTGTATTTGCAATGGCAAACCCGACACCTGAAATAAGCTGGGAAGAAGCTACCGGTGCAAGAAAAGATATTATTATGGCAACAGGTCGTAGTGATTATCCCAACCAGGTAAATAATGTTTTAGGCTTTCCGTATATTTTTCGGGGTGCATTAGATGTACGTGCCACTGCAATCAATGAAGCAATGAAATTAGCAGCAGTAAAAGCATTAGCCGAATTAACTAAAACCCCTGTGCCGGATATTGTGAACATGGCATATAATGAATCCACCATTTCTTTTGGAGCGGAATATATTATACCAAAACCACTTGATCCGCGTTTGCTTGCAACAGTTGCACCTGCTGTGGCAAAAGCGGCAATGGAAAGTGGTGTGGCAAAACAACCGATTGAAAACTGGGACAACTATATTACCAGTTTGAACAAGCGGTTAGGATTAGATAACCAGGTGATGCGGGTGATTGGGAATAAAGCCCGCCGTGATCCGAAACGAATTGTGTTTGCTGAGGCAGATAATATTAAAATTCTGAAGGCCGCTCAAATTGTTTTTGATGAAGGAATTGGTTATCCGATTTTGTTAGGCGATGAAAAGAAAATAAAAACCATAGCAGCAACAAATGGAATTGATCTAGAGGGTTTACCAATCCTGGATCCAAGAGATGAGACAACGGAAGAAAAAAGAAATCAATACTCAGAAATTTTTTTAGCAAAAAGAGGAAGAAGAGGATTCAATGCGTATGAAGCAAAGAAAGTAATGCGTGACCGGAATCATTTTGGATGTATGATGGTAGAATGTGGTGATGCTGATGCAATGATTTCAGGACTGACTAAAAACTATCCGGATACAATTCGCCCTGCGCTACACTGTATCGGTACTGAACCGGGTGTAAAAAAAATTGCAGGGATGTATTTGATGCTCGCAAAAAAAGGCCTGTTGTTTTTGGCAGATACAACTGTGAATTTTAATCCAACAGCAGAAGAACTGGCTGAGATAACTTTATTAACTGCGAAAGAAGTACGGAATTTCAATATCATTCCAAGAATTGCAATGCTCAGTTATTCCAACTTTGGCAGCAGCGATAGCCCCGAAGCCAAATTAGTAGCTAAGGCAAGAGAAATTGTAAAAGCAAAAATGCCAACCTTACTGGTGGATGGAGAAATGCAGGCAAGTGTAGCCTTTAATAAAGAGTTGATGAAAGAAAATTATCCATTCAGCGAACTGGTGGATAAAGATGTGAATACATTGATTTTCCCAAACCTTGCAGCAGGAAATATTGCATACAACCTGATGAAAGAATTGGAAACTGCAGATGCAGTAGGTCCGATACTTTTAGGTTTAAAAAAACCGGTTCATATTTTACAACTCGGAAGCTCAGTTCGGAGTATTATTAATATGGCATTGATTGCTGTAGTGGATGCACAAATGAAAAGCAAAAATCCAACAGAAGAAATTGTAAAAAAATCGAGGTGGTGGAAACGATTTAAAAAAGTAAGTAAGGATATGTGAGTAGTGGGTTATTAGGTCATTTTTGAAATACAAATGCTCAATCAACAATTTTCAATGATCAGATGACATAACATAGATTGAATGATTCTTAGTTGCAGAATATAAAACGATTAATTAAATCAGAAACCTTATTGAACATTGAATATTGAAAATTGAATATTGATTATTTTTTTAGCTCCTTTTGATAATAAAAAATTCGCCTTCTTCCTGTATCTTGCAGCATAACCCATGGCCATATTTAAAGACATAGGACAGTACCTGCTCATGTTAAAAGGCATGTTTACCAAACCGGAAAACATGAAGATGTACTGGAAAGAATTTATGCATCAATGCGCCGATATTGGTATCGGTTCCTTGCCCATTGTTTGTATCATTTCTGTTTTTATGGGTGCGGTGTCCACGGTGCAAACAGCATATCAATTAGTATCTCCTCTTATTCCACCAAGCACCATTGCGCAAATTGTAAGAGACACAATGATTCTTGAATTTTCTCCAACACTTATTTGTATTGTTCTTGCTGGTGTAGTTGGTAGCAAGATTGCAAGTGAACTTGGCAACATGCGGATCAGTGAGCAGATAGATGCGCTGGAAATAATGGGAGTGAATTCAAAGACCTATTTAATTATGCCAAAAATACTTTCAGCACTTGTTGTTGTACCGATGCTGGTCGTTATATCTGGTGCATTGGGTATCTGGGGCGGAAGATTAGCAGGTAGTAGTGGAAATATTATTTCACCAAGTACATTTGATAAAGGCCTGCTTGAATATTTTGTTCCATTCAATGTCACTTTTGCTTTGTATAAAGCATACACATTTGCTTTTATCATTTCAAGTATCCCGGCCTTCTTTGGCTATTATGTAAAAGGAGGTGCATTGGAAATTGGCAGGGCAAGCACAAAAGCAGTTGTTATCAGTTGCATCCTGGTTCTCTTAGCAGATTATTTATTAGCAGCCTTATTTCTGGGCGACACATAAAATATTTTTCAGCATTGATAGAAATAAAAAATATAAAAAAATCTTTTGGCGACACCACCGTTATCAACGATGTAAGTGCAACGATGAAAGCGGGTCAATGCAATCTAATCATTGGTGCAAGCGGTAGTGGCAAAACGGTATTGATGAAGTGTATCGTCGGATTGTTTGAACCGGATTCAGGTCATGTTTTTTTTGGTGGAGAAGATTTTACCTCTATGAAAACAAATGAACGGACTGAAATTCGTAAACAGATAGGCATGTTGTTTCAGGGTTCTGCATTATTTGATAGTTTGACAGTGGAAGAAAATGTAATGTTTCCATTGAGTATGTTCACGACCTGGAATTTTAAAAAGAAACTGGATCGGGTGAATGAAGTGCTTGACAGAGTAAATTTAATAGATACCAATAAAAAATTTCCGGCCGAGTTGAGTGGTGGCATGAAAAAAAGAGTTGGTATTGCACGGGCAATCGTACTGAACCCGAAATATCTTTTTTGCGATGAACCCAATAGCGGATTGGATCCACAAACATCCTTGGTGATAGATAAACTGATTCAGGAAATAACAAAGGAATATAATATAACAACCGTAGTCAATACACATGACATGAATAGTGTAATGGAAATAGGAAACTATATTTTATATATGTACAAGGGCGATAAGGAATGGGAAGGCAACAATAAAGAAATTATTTTTAGTAAAAACCAACGGTTGAATGAATTTATTTTTGCATCTGAATTTTTAAAAGACGCTAAAGACATGCGAATGCTGGAAGAAACAGGTAAAATGCCAAACGAAAGAAATATGGATGATCTGATTAAATAATTTTTTGTTGTGCAAAACTGCAGTTCACTTTTCTTAAAAATACTCCTTTCGGGGTATTTTTTTTCTGCGTCCAATAGAATAGATTTACAAACTCAAAATCATTTATGAAAAATACAGTGCTTATCTTTTTATTTGCTTCGTTTTGTTTTGCAGGTCATTCACAAAATTTTCCTGGCTTAAATGCTGTACATAAAAAAAAGATATTAGCAAGTGGATTGAAAACTCCATTACCTACCTGGTTACCTTCGGGGTTTGCGTTAGACACATTTGAAATTAAAACCGGGAAAAATGTATTGGTTCAGGATAAAGTTTTATTAGTTCAATACACAAAGAAAATAAATGACAGTACCTGGCAATCGTTTATTGTAGAAGCTGGGTTTGACGGGCTTGGCAGTTTATGGTACGATAACGAAACAGTTCAAAGTACGGTTGGCAAAATAGAATTTTATTACCAACCTTTAGAAACAGGTGATAATGGTAAAAAAGAAAAACAGGAAGATTTAATAATGACTGAATGGTTTACGGTTGACAAATTAGATTTTCATGTGCAATGTATTATTACTTCAGGCAATGAATTTGAATTGATGGGCGATGAAGATGAAGCAGAAAATAAATACAAGTATGTACCTATAAATAAAGAAGATTTCAAAAAGGTTTTACAGAGTCTTCAAATATTAAAATAACTCAAAGCAACGCTTCATACAATATTTCTACCGGATGCTTTGCAACTCTTCTGGTGCCATCTTTTACCTGATGCCGGCAACTGGTACCTGGTGCAGCTATAAGGGTTTCATCATCCGCATTTCGAACTGCCGGAAATAAAACAAGCTCTCCCACCTTCATTGATAATTCATAATGTTCTTTTTCATAACCAAAGCTACCTGCCATACCACAACACCCGGATGGAATAATATCAACTGTATAATTTTCAGGAAAAGAAATAATTTTTTCTGAAGCCGTAACAGATGCCAATGCTTTTTGCTGGCAATGACCATGTAGTTTTATTTTCTTTTTTTCTTTTGTAAATAATTCTTTGTTGATATTTCCTTTCTCTATTTCGGATGCCAGAAACTCATCCACCATAAAAACATTATGAATTATCAATGAAGGTGGGAGAGCTTGTTTTATTTCCGGCAGTTCGAAA
>JANLSA010000518.1:0-5987 GCA_031362085.1 Bacteroidota bacterium
ATATCATCAGCCATTTTTGTCCATTTTCCTTTAACAGCCAATATTATTTCGTCCTTGCATGGCTGCTTTGCAAATAAATTATTTGCCAGCAGCAGAAAAAAAAGTTGAAAAATTATTTTCATTTTTAATTCTTTTTATTTAACCATTCCTTTAAAAGGACCTTCATTAAAATTCCATCCTGAATTAATGCCTACTGTGTAACCAATTCCTGTTTCCTCTTTAATTATGTCTTTTTTACCCTTTACTGATTTGCCCGCCTCAGCTTCTATTCCTGCTGAAGCTTTTGCGTCAAACTTTAACCCCCCGTCACTAAATTTATTTTCACCATCGAAGGTTATAAAAAGTGATTCCCCAACACTTGTACTTACACCCGCTTTTACCGGGCCTGCTTTTCCCTCTAATTCCAGTTTGAGTCCGATGCCAATACTTACAGTGGATTGATGCGTTTTGAAGTTCTTCTCATATCCAAACACCACCCCTTCGCCTGCTTTGAAAGAAAATTTTTCGCAGTTCAACTCAAATTTTCCAACAACAAAAGGTATTTCAAATTCCAGCGGACAATCATATTCGTTAATTGTATTGCTTTCTTTTGTTGCAGTAGTGGATTTAAATCCACAAGGGGTAATAATTTTAGTGTAACAGATTTTACTAAGCATTCCCAGATACTGTGATACCATAGGATAAAAAACCTGCGTATAGAAATAGTCATAACCTGCTGGATGATAGGATAGATAACCCCAATAGATTACTTCATCGAAATAAGTAGTAAAAACATGTTTGTTTTTTTGCTGCCATTCTTCCGTCAGGTAGGCAAATTTTGGCAGGTATTGATTTGCCAGATTATTATAAGCTGTGCATACTTCTTCAGATGATGGACAACAGGAAATTATTTTCCCTTCACCACAACACCTCTCATCTCTTTCTGCAAACCCTTTTTTTAATATTTCTAATAATCCGTTATACTCACTTTCAATTCTTTTCATTTCTTCATAGTATTTTTTATCAGCATTTGAAAGATCTCCCACCGCCTTTACAAATTCTGCCATTAGATCCCGTGCCATTATTCCACATAACTCATAATAGGGTTGTGCAATAAATTCATCTTTCTTTATAATGCGGCCTTTACCACCGGAATTAATTCTTTGAATTGTCTCGTTATAATTTTTTTGCCCCAGCACTGCCATTTGTTTGCTAAAAGGCTCTAATTGGTCTGCCACCATTTTACGAAAGGCAACATGTTCTGCATCGGACAAAGACGAGTTTTCAACTTTAGTACATTGCCCGGGTAAATCGTATTTGAACTGATTAAAGTATTCAGGAATTTTTACCCGTGGTCTTATCAAAGGAACAATTTTTGAACCTTTTTTAATTTTCCTTAGTTTGAGTTCAGCAGTTTTTGTATAGGCGCTTTTGATAGATTTTTCAAAATATTCTATTGCTTTTTCTTTGTTACCTTTTGTGGCTTCAATTTGCCCTGCGGTATTATTGGCTTCAGGATTTTCCGGTTCTATTTTTATACAACGCCCCAGATAAACCATGGCAGTATCGGTTTCTCCCAAACCTGCATAAGCCTGCCCAAGATTATTTAACACCATGGCACTATTAGGGTAAGATTGTAAAATATATTTTAAAATGGGAATGGCTTTGTGTTCAATGCCGTTCATGTTTAAAAGAGCAGCGCAATTGTTTAATAACATACCATCATTTGGATTATTTACCGCCGCTTTTAATATAAGCAATAATGATTCTTCTCTGTAATCATTATACCAGCCTGATATAGCTGCATCTGCCATTTTGTTTCCATCATTATTATATTTGGCAGCAATGTTTTGCACCGATGAACTAATACCCGGGTAAAATTTTTTTGAAAGCTGTGTATACACATCATTTATAAAGCTAATCAGTTCTGTTTTTGTAAATATTTTTCTTGGTAACGATGATAGCAAGGCAATATTTTTTGCAGGAAATTTCCAGTTATCAACATTACTATAATCACTTAGATCAACATATACTGAACTGTTTGTTGTATTATTTCCCTGCTGATTTTTCATAGCCTCTGACACCTGCTTTTGTTTATCCTGAATACCTTTCATAGCATTTTTCACAGTGCTATCGTTTCCATATTTATTCATCATCTCCTGTGCCTGCTTCATCATTTTATCTATCTCCGCCTGCGTTGGCTGGGCAAATAGCTGGTGACAGAATAACCCGGTTAGCAATGTCAGTGTGAAAATCTTTTTCATAACTATTGTTGATTGCCCGCTGGGTTTTTTAAAAAATATTTTGTTTTTATTTCCGGTATCAGTGCTGATAATTTTTTTATTCTTGTTTCATCAGATGGGTGAGTGGAAAGAAATTCAGGCAATTTTGATCCTGTGTTTACAGTTGCCATTCGTTGCCAGAAAGGAATAGCTTCTTCCGGATCATATCCCGCCATACTCATAAATATCAATCCAAGGTTATCAGCTTCTGATTCCTGCATGCGGCTATTGGGCAGGGCTACTGCCAGTCCGGAACCCACTACATACAATGACAGAAAAATAATTTGTGTTTCCTGTTTTTTATCTTTTAATGCATCTTCTAAAACCAGGCCGCCCATTTGTATTAATAAGCTTTGGCTCATCCTTTCATTTCCATGGCGGGCAATAGCATGTGCAATTTCATGCCCCATTACTACGGCCAGCGCAGTTTCGTTTTGTGTAACAGGCAATAATCCTGTATAGACTACAACTTTTCCTCCGGGCATGCACCAGGCATTTACTACATTTTCATCAACCAGGTTATATTCCCATTTAAAATTTTTAATTTGTTTACTTAAATTATTTGCCAGCATATATGATTCTACTGCTGTTTGTATTTTTGTTCCAACTCTTTTTACCATCTGAGTTTGATAATGACTTTCGGGAAGAACATGGGTCACTTTTAAAAATGAATCATACTGCGTTAATGCCATTGACTGTATTAGTGAATTCGGTACAAGATTCAATTGTTTGCGTCCAGTAACAGGGACCCGCTGACAGGAAAATATCAGAGAACCCAGCAACGGTATCAATAATATGGAGCAACTATTTTTCATACTATCATTATTTGTCCAGCATTGCCTGCAATGCTTTAAAGTCGAAATTGTTTTCAATATGAGTTGCAAAATCAAGCGATGGCTTTTCAGTATTCCAGCTCCAATAGGCTACTAAAAATTGTGGTGCATGAGCCGGGAGTTTATTATTAAAATAATTGTTGTTTAGCTGAACCAGCATTCTTCCTTCATTCTCATTGGCAAACTTTAAAAAAGAACTGGCATAAGAAGTGTTTTGCATATATGCAGGTTTTTCCAACTCATCATCGCTTGTATTGGTTATATAATCCCGGGCAGTTTTAATATCACGTTGGTAAACTTCTTTTGACCTGTTTATATCTTCCTGCTGCCGTTGTTTGGCAGTTTTATATCCACGTAAAAAATTAGCTTTTGCTTTTTCTTTTGTTTGTTCATTTTGTTCCTGATTTGCTACTCTTTCCAGTTGCTGTTTTTTATATGCCTCTTCTTCCGCATCACTACGCACCGGATTTTTTAATAAACTCTGTTCATAACGATTTTGAAAATTTTCTTTGCTTTTTAATAAGGTTAATAAATATTTTTTACGGCTTACGGGAGTATATGGTAACTGGCCCGCACGGCTGATAAGAATTGTTTTTGAAAATGTGGTGCCTGTATTAGATACGCTGTTATCATTTCCTGCATAAAGTGGAAAGCCATTTAGTTCGCCAATATTTTTTGTAAGCAGGTAAACTGGATTATTCTCCACTAAAAAATTATCATCTTTTTCGGCAAACCAACTGAACTTATTTACCCATACATAAAACCAGTTGCTGGTTTCGGTACCCAGTAACATTTTTTTTACATTGGTGTTACAATAGTATGTTTTGAATAATCCATTTAATACATATGATTCAGCATTACTGTTAACGGAGGAATTGTAACCGCCCATTGAACGATACCATGCAGCTTCAATTCCTTTTGGTTCGGGATATGCGGCCTGCAACAGTTGCTGCATTTTATCTATACGGCTTGTGATCTGTACCTGGTTGCCAGCCTTCATTGTTGCATCCGGACGTTTTGCCCATTTGCCTTTTACTGCCATAATCATTTCATCATTGCAGGTTTCCTGCGCTACAACAAATTGCACTGAAAAAGAAAAAAGGAAAAAGATGATGAATATTTTTTTCATAAAAGAATTATTTATTTTTTTTTCAACTTAAGTTACAGATGATAAAAACCATCATCAGTTACATCTATCACGCCGCCACACAAGCTTTACTCTGCAGCCCCCTATGATGGCAGGTAATACAGGCCAGGTATAAGCCAGGCCCGTATGCACTCCCAGTACTTTTGCTTTGCCAAATGTTATTGGGTATCTTTTATCAATTTCATTAGCCTGTAATTTTATATTATTATTTAATTCCAGTGTAAAAGTCGGAAAATGGACTAATGGTATTCCTATCATTTTCCACCAGTTGACAAGTGCATAATTATTATGACTATCGTATCCGGCTTTAAGGATAAACTCTACTTCACTACTATGTACAACATTATATTCAATGGTGAATTCTATTTCATCACAATCGTCCCCTGTCAGTAATACTCCGGTTGAATTTGGAGGCGATGGGGGAAAAGGATAAACCTGTCTTGCAAATGCTTGATCCAGGTTAGAAAGTTGGTAATTATAGTAAAAAGAAGTTCCGTCCTTTGTGAGTTCTGGCGGATAGAAATAGTGCATGATAGATTGCTTATCATAGGTGGAAGAATTATTACTCGTTGTTGAAAATTTGTTGAAAATAGCAGAGTCGACTTTGCTGGTCACAGGCGCCCCAATGATTATTCCATCACGGCCTTGAGCCCGGGCTCCGTTGTCTAGTATATTAAAAAAGGCATATACTTTTGCAGTATCCCAGGCAATATTTGCTTCAGGAGATTGGTGTTCATGAATAAAACCGAGTGCATGACCAAATTCATGTAGTATCGTTCTTCTAAGTTTATAATCTTGGCTGTAAAAATTTAACGAACCAAAATTCATCGTTTTTTCATTATTTGGATTCACAAGAACTTCTCTTCCCACCCATGACCAACTTATATTGTCATCAGAAAAACCAATTTTAATATTTGAGGCTGATACGTCATAGTTAAAATTAAATTTGACATTGGCATATGTCTCCCATTCTTTTACATAATCACTTACTATTATTCTTATCCTTTTAAGGTCGGCATCATTATAATTATTATAAGGGAAAAAACCGACACGGATCTCAGCACCTGGCCACCACATTAAATTTGTAACACCACTTAGTGATTGCGTCACGGTTGACACGGGTTCAAGTTCCCCGTTTGATTTTATTTTTGGAATTACAGGGTATGGTATAAATGGAGGTTTAGGCGGTAAACTTTTGTTAGTTGCTTTATCAATGCAAATTTTAATATTACTAAAGTCGTAAGATGGGGGAATTGAGGTTTTGGTTATAATATCTTTTTTATCCAAAGGCTTATCAATATCAGTTATAATAATTCCTGTGGCATTTGGTTTAACTACAGGCTTATCGTAATCAGGTATAATAATTCCTGTAGGCTTTGTGATGATCGTTGGGTTTTTTATAGAAATATCAGGGTTTCCTTTAACTATTCCTGCAACTGAATTTCCCTGGTTGGAAATAATAATATTGTAAGCCACTCTTGCATACAGATACCGTTCATTAATGTTTTTGATAAACCATTTACGTGCATCAGGATCGAATTGCGTTTTTATTTCATACCTGTTAGCTGCTCCACCATCTATGGGAATCCAGCTAGGAAACAAAACAAATTGAATAGCTGAGTTATTTGTAAGTGCAGGATGATCAATGTAAGCAGATCCATCTTTTCGTATATTCTCGTTTGTAATTGAATATTTAAAATGCGTTGCGTCAGGTTTTGCAGAATACTGCACATTAAATTTTGAACC
>JANLSA010000014.1:0-4021 GCA_031362085.1 Bacteroidota bacterium
AAAGCAGAACCTGTGTCTATTGCACCCGTTACATCTGTTCCAAATGATATAAAGGCAAGCCCCGTTGCGTCTGCTATTATTGCTGATAAAAAAATTGACCCTCAAACGCTTATTGCCACAGGCACTGCCGGAAAAATTTTAAAAGAAGATGTACTGGCTGCTTTGTCTAATCCTGGTAAAAAAGCATTTGCAGGTGCTGAAATAAACAGTCGCAATATTCGTACAGAGAAAATGAGCAACCTGCGCAAAACAATTTCAAGAAGATTGGTAGAAGCAAAGAATACAACTGCCATGCTCACGACTTTCAATGAAGTGAATATGCAGCCTATCATGGAAATTAGAAATTTATATAAGGATAAATTTAAAGAAACACATGGCGTTGGATTAGGCTTTATGAGTTTTTTTGCCAAAGCATGTAGCTATGCATTACAAGAGTGGAAAGCAGTGAACGCATATATTGATGGCGATACTATTATTTATCATGATTACTGCGACATATCTATTGCCGTTTCCACACCGAGAGGATTAACCGTACCTGTAATACGAAATGCAGAAAGCCTGAGTATGGCTGACATAGAAAAAAAAGTAGTAGAGCTTGCAGCAAAAGCGAAAGATAATAAATTGACCACCGAAGATTTACAAGGGGGAACATTTACCATTACAAATGGCGGAGTATTTGGTTCTATGCTAAGTACGCCTATTATTAATATTCCTCAATCAGCTATTTTGGGAATGCATAAGATTGAAGAAAGACCAATGGTGGAGAGAGGACAAATAGTAATACGGCCAATGATGTATGTTGCTCTCAGCTATGATCATCGTGTTATTGATGGAAGAGAGAGTGTGAGTTTTTTGGTAAGAGTAAAAGAATTATTGGAACAACCGGAATTAATGCTGTTTGGCAAAGACCCTGTAAAGACTTTATTGGAGTTATAAAATTTAGTTCATGAAAAAATTAAAATTAATTTTTCCATTGTTTGCTATTTTTTTATTTTCCTGTCAGAAGGAAATTAAATTTTTGAATGGTAATGGGGGTGGGGGTACTACCGGAAATAGAATTGTAAAAACAGTTTCAAAAACCGGGGCTGATTCTGTTGTTACCATTTATACATATAATTCGTCCGGCAAATTAATAAATGAAAAATCGGTGGGAATGAGTGGAACTTTTGATGCTGGTAATGAAGTACGATATTATAGAAATGGGTCGGGAATACTTACACGGTTTTCACAGATAAACCCAAATCTGGTGGTAGTAGGAATTGACAGCATAGTTACGAATGTGTATTACAATGCTTCATCATCCCGCTATACTACATCCGTTTTCAAAATCAGTTTTATGGGGTTTAGTATTACTGACAGTTCGGTATTGATTTATGATGGAGCCGGAAAACTAATTCGTGCTGATGAATATCAAAACATTCCTTTAGTAACAACTGGGTATGAATTGGTAGCTAAAACAAATTATTCGTACGATGCAATAGGCAGCATTACACAAATGGATATTTATTCTCACGATGCTGCTACATCAACAGATGATCTTGAGGGTACATATAAATATACATATGATACAAAATCAAATGCCTTTGATGCAGTAGCTATGCTTAGTCAGAAATATGAAGCAATTGTTACAGACCATATTGAATGGGTTTCGATACATAACGTAAACAAATTTGAGTTTTTTGATCTGATAACACCAGCCAATAATTTTACATTTGATTTTATTTTTACTTACAACAGTAATAATAAACCTGTAACTGCAACAGGTACACAAACTCCGGGTGGTGCTACTCAAACAGGGGCTTTTTATTATCAGTAATGGATGAAAATAAATTTAATAAAACAGCGGTATTTTATTTGCCGCTGTTTTTTATTTTCACAATAACGGTTTATTGCTTAGTAACCATGACAGATTTTACTGACTCATCTTTGTTCCATTTCTTAACTTGATAATATTTTACAGCTCATAAATAACGCATAACAAAATTCAAATGATTACTGTTGGCCAGCAGGTCATTTGACCGCAGTTTTACGAATTCACTTTTTACATTATGGATTTTTACGAAACTATTTCAACTTATAGCTTATTCTTCTTTTACCAAAAGCGTAAAATTTAAATTCGTTTCACGAATAGAAGTTTTATTACCAATATGCCGGGTGCCCTTTCCATAAAAAATTTCGTTGAATTTTGAATTTTTTTCGATATCAAATTCTTTAAAGAAATAAAAATGCCGTTAATGGTTGTTTTGGCATTGTGTATTGGAAAGTGCATTAATTTGATAGCAGGAAGCAAATTTGCGCCTTCCAAAAGAAATATAAATTTATTTTCTATCACATCGCTAAAATCAGCAATGGATTTATTTACAAGTATTTTTTTTTGAAAATTGATTCTTAAGAAAAAAAACAGATTGTGGATATGTATTTTCATGCTGTGGTTCGGGGTACATAAATCCAGTTAAAAAGAAAAATGATCGGGATCTCTTAATCATTTTTCTTTTTAACTGAAATTTCATTCACCTGTGCCAGTTTATTTTATCAGAGTTTAAGCAGCTTGATAGTTTTACGGGCATCTCCCTGAATAATTTCCATAATATAAAATCCGTTACCGTAATTATTTCCAATTCGCCATGTACTATTTGGCGGAACATTATTCCGTATTTCTATTAGCCGTCCATGTTCATCACTTACTCTAACTATCAAAGGTTGATGATTACTACTCTCTGTATTTATAGTAAAATAGTATGATGTGGGGTTTGACAAAACCCGGGTTTTGAGTTCCTGAATAACTGTAATTTCTGGTCTTATTGTTTTTCCTGCTTTATTTCCTACTGTCGGCGGAGTACCATCCAGGATTGTTGTTCTTCCTCTTGATTTAGTAAAGGTGCCGGTTGTTCCTTTAGGAAAACTCAGTTGAACATCAAAATATTCAGTAGACTCTGCCTGTCCATCATTTATTACAGTTATACTAATTGTTCCGGTTAATGAACCTGCAGCAATCGTAATGCTTCCTTTAGCAGCTACATAATCTGCCAGAGTCTTTCTCACAACTCTGCTGGATGCAGTTCCATCCACAGTTTGATAATTAAGTTTAATTGCTTGGGCACTTATTTTTGATAAACTAACTGTTAGTGTTGCAATACCCTGCGACTCGTAAACAGAAACATCATTTATACTTATGGTAAGAGGGATCACTGGACAATTTTCATCTATTTGTCCATTACAATTATCATCAATGCCATTGGCACAAATTTCTGTTGCTCCCGGATGTATAGCGTTATTATTATCGTTACAGTCAGTATTGTTACCTATATATCCAGAAGGAGCTGTGCAGGCTTGTGTTGTTACTGTTGCATTTCCGTAACCATCTGCATCTGCATCACGGTAATAAGTTGTTGTAACACCATCATCAATTAATCCATCACAATCATCATCAATACCATTGCATACTTCGGTTGCACCTGGATGAATAGATGCAATAGCATCATTACAATCGGAGTTGTTACTCACATATCCTGCGGGCACAGAACAGGCTTGAGTAGTTACTGTTGCATTTCCATATCCATCGCCATCTGCATCACGGTAATAAATTGTTGTAACACCTTCATCAATTAATCCATCACAATTATCATCAACGCCATTGCATACTTCGGTTGCACCGGGATGAACAGATGCAGCAGCATCATTGCAATCAGTATTGTCTGCAACATAACCTGGTGGGGGAGTTGTAGCTTGTATTGAATTGTTTGGATCACCATAACCATCAGCATCATTGTCAGCATAGAAAATGCTCCCCAACTGGCATAGCCCTGTTAATTGAACAGGAACATTGCTGGATTCTAAAGTTCCATCTCCCAATTGCCCAACACCATTTTCTCCCCAGGTCCAAACAGCACCATCATTCTTCATGGCAAGGGAATGATTTCTTCCTGATCCCACGGCGAGCACTCCAGAAAGGTTGCTTACCTGCACGGGAACATTGCTACTTGTATTGGTTCCATCGCCAAGTTGACCATGATAATTCCAT
>JANLSA010000025.1:0-14507 GCA_031362085.1 Bacteroidota bacterium
TTACCTAAAATAGTTGCTAATCCAAATTTCAATGGTTTATTAAATTCTTTAATTGCACCACCTTCATTACTCAATACTATTCCGATTCTAAACTTCACCAATCTTTTTCCAAAAGCTGAAACAGGATCAATGCTTTCTTCCCATTGCTTACATACGCTACCGAGAAAATCAGTAGCGGCAAGATCTGTTTCAACAAATCCGTTCTGATCCGTTTTTGTAAAATCGTTTTCACCATAATAACCAATAGCAGATGCACTGATTACTGCTTTTATATTACCTCCATATTTACGGATAGCATTTACAAGTAATGCAGAACTATTAATCCGGCTGTCAATTATTTCTTGCTTTCTTTTATTAGTCCACCTTTTTTCCGCAACGGATGCTCCGGCAAGATGGATGATAATGTTTGCCTTTTTAATTGCTTCTATATCGATTGTATTTTTTTCAATATTCCATGCTGCATAACTCAATAGGGTACTAAAAGAATCCTGCTTAGCGGGGGTTCTAGTCAGAACAATTACTGAATAACCTCTTTCCAGCAATGCTTTTACAAGTAATTTGCCAATTAAACCTGTGCCGCCTGTTATTAATACTGTTTCCATTTAGCCAAAATTAATAAAACCCGCTTACCATTCATTTAATTTATTCTTCCAAACAAACAAAAAACATATCTTCATCCTGAAATAATTTTATTTATGAGTTCAGTTCTCACTATTGATAACATAACAAAGTTCTACGGTCCAGTTCGTGCATTAAATGAGGTTTCGTTTGAAGTGCCCAAAGGCTCTGTGTTTGGAATATTGGGGCCTAATGGAAGTGGTAAAACGACTTTGCTTGGCATTGTAATGGATATTCTAAAACCTACAAAAGGAAATTTTTTATGGAATGGCAAACCGGGTTCAAATGAACAACGCAAACAAATAGGCACCTTACTCGAAACGCCAAACTTCTATCATTACCTGAGTGGAGAAAAAAATTTAAAGATTGCGGCTGCTATAAAAGAAAAAGGAAAAGAAGATATTCCGATGGTGCTTGAAAAAGTAAATCTGTTTCAGCGTAAAGATTCAAAATTCAGTACCTATTCGCTTGGAATGAAACAACGACTTGCAATTGCATCCACCTTGCTTGGCAATCCCGATATTCTTGTTTTTGATGAACCGACGAACGGGCTTGATCCGGCAGGTATTGCCGAAATCAGGGAACTAATGAAAGATTTAAGCAGACAAGGCAAAACAATCATCATGGCAAGCCATATATTGGATGAAGTGGAAAAAGTTTGTACACATGTTGCTATTATTCAAAAAGGTGTTTTAAAAACGGTAGGAACGGTAAATGAAGTTTTGTCTTCATCTGCGGGTGATACAATTAATATTTTAGAAATAGAAATTGCAGCAGATAATATTGCTGCACTTGAAATTGTATTAAAAGACTTGCCCGGAATATTAAAAATTCAAAACACCGGGTTAAGCATATCTATACAATGCAATGAAACGATAACCGCTTCTGCAATTAATAAATTTTGCTTTGAAAAAGGAATTGTATTAAGTCAGTTAAACCTGAAGAAGAAAACCCTGGAGAAAAGGTTTCTTGAAATTACCGGCAACCAAAGTGATCGTTAAACAAAAAAAGTAAATCATGTTTAAGTATTTGCAAATAGAATGGATGAAAATAAAAAATTACCGGGTGTTCCAGGTATTTTCTGCTCTTTACCTGGCAGGCATACTTATGATCATCTATATTTTTTATAGAGTTTATCTCCGGTTAATAGGCAGTATTCAGGAAAGTATGACGGGTGTAAAAACAGAAGGAAGTGATTTGTTTGGTTTTTTCTCTTCCGAAAACATCTGGGCCACTGTTTGTTTTTCCACCAGCTTTTTATTGTACCTCCCCGGCATGGTTATCATTAATCTTTTTATTAATGAAGTAAATTTTAAAACCCACCGGCAAAATATTATCGATGGTTGGAAACGGGAAACATTTATTTATACTAAAATCAGCCTGATCGTTTGCATTTCACTTGTTATTACAGCAATGAATCTGATTGCCACTTTAATTATGTGCCAGATTACACATACAGCATTTTCATTTTCCGGAATAGAAATACTCGGTCTTTCATTTGTTCAGTCCTTTGTTTATTTAATGTTTGCATTATTGCTAGCTACTTTTTTCAGAAGAAGTGGCATTGCTATTATTGTTTTCTTTGTTTATGGCCTGCTGCTCGAATCGCTTTTTATATGGCTGTTTAATAAAATTATTCCCGGGATGGGAAATTTTTTACCATTACAGGTAGCTGACTCATTGGTCATTTTTCCAAAATTAAGAAATGAAATTTACAGCAATCTTCCGGGCAATGAAATTATGCTGATTGCGGCACTGGCATATGCCGGTTTATATATTTATCTCACGGTAAGAAAATATAAGTATGATGATTTGTAGTTTTTTGCTAAAGCATTTAACATTGTAGGCAACTTTACTGGACAAACCTAAGAATTTGAAATGAAGAAGAAAATAAAATGGGTTTTACTATTTTTAAGTTGTGGGCTTTTACTTTTCTTCGTTTATATCTTATACATTTTTGCAACATTTAGTTTTGACGATGGCAAACACTATTCAAAGCAAGACTTAATTGACAACTATAATCACAAAATCTTGCAAATTGCTGACTTGAAAAATTATGTTAAGAAAATTGTACCTGCTAACAAGTCCGTGGACATAGAATTTGACGGCAATAAAAGGTTTTTCATTTTTCATTTAGTGGACAATGGAAATTATGATAGTAATTGGGATTTAAAAGTAAACTCGAGTAAAGTAGATACACTTTTGACAAAACTAAATTGGACAAGCGAAACTATAAAAACACTTAAAGAAAAATTAGACGCAGCAAATTGTATTTCCATAAAAAGTGGTGAGCCTTGCAATATTGGTTTTCAGCGAAGTGGTATGGGCAAATATTATTACAACATATTTGACAATCGAATCCCAGACAGTTTGAAAAACAAATACAATGACAGTTGTACATATATTCTTTACACAGACAAAGTAGTTTTAGAATATGGTGGTGGCGCAATTGGACCCGAATGTTTTCCAATAAAGTAATTGGCAGAAAAAAAACCCTCCGATAGAAATCGGAGGGAACAACTAAAAACACTAGCCTATTTTATTTCATTGGAACGGGCTATGTATACGAGATCGTTTAATAAAAAACCTTTAGTCGGGCTTTTTGCCATCTAAAAAAGTATTGATTGTGCTGAGGGTGGCTTTATTGTCACCTTCTTTTTTTACTTCTATGTTACTATAGAAATTTTCGGCGGCAGAGAAGGAATTATATAATTCCATATTGCGGCGGATATATGCCGGCACAGTTTCAAACTCATTATTGGGATCGGTTGCGCTAAAATTGAACGAGAGATTGCGCAACTTCTGCAGTCGTTCGGCTGCCCTACGTTTTTGAATTTCCGTTTCGTTCTCCATCGGAGATTCCTCAATGGAAGTGTTCAAAGGTGCTTGAGTTTGTGGCGCCAACGGCATATCCGCCGCTGGAATTTCATCACGCATTACCAATTGCAGGTCGGGAAGAATTTCCTCCTCTTGCTGCGGGGGTATATGCGAAACAGGTTTTTCAGCAGAAGTTATTGAGGTGATTTCCTCTGGTTTGCTTTCTGCATAGATATTAGACGGCCTGGCCAAATAGCCCCCTGATGCAGCTGACACCGGGGCAGTTATTTCGAAAATAGATTTTACGTTTGGAATGTTTTCAGAAGGGCTGGATGATGTGCTTGTACGAGTTTTCGAAACTATTGCATCCTGTTTTATTTCCAATTCTTTTTTTTCAACAGTAATACTACGGCTATTTTCATTGGTAAAATTACTTTCAACCGTTTCGGGAGTAAGCTCCCAATGTATAATTGTTGATGTTTCATCTTTCATTTCTTTTACCTGTTCCATTTCTATTTCATCTTCATCCAGCATCATCATTGCCGATATGGGTTCATCACTAATAGAAGTATCCATCAGGGTTGGAATTAAATAATCCGGAAGAATTATTTCTTCGGCTTTTTTGGGTTCCTCATTTATAATTACTTCTTTCTTCTCTTCCGGTTTTTTCACCACCACTGCTTTGGGTTTTACTTCTTGCTCCAGTATCATTACAATTTTTTCTTCTTCGGGTTTTTTCTTTGCATCCTTTTTTACAAATGGGTCTTTGTGTTGAAAGCCGGTTGCAATAATTGTAATGCCTATTTTATCACCGAGTGAATTGTCATATCCCAAACCAAGTATTACATCGGCATCTTCACCAGCTTGCGATATAACAAAATCCTGAATTACTTCTACTTCATCCATTGTAAATTCATGTTCGCCTTCTGCACTATTTATATTTAATAAAATCCATTGTGCACCTTTAATGTCGTTATCATTCAACAATGGCGAATTCAATGCTTCTTCAATTGATTTTTGTGCACGGTTTTCACCAGCTGCAGAAGCATTACCCAGAATGGCTACACCACCGTTTTTCATAACCGTACATACATCGGCAAAGTCCACATTTATTTGCCCGGTGCTATTGATTACATCCGTGATACATTTTGCTGCAGTGGCCAACACATTATCTGCTTTATTAAATGCTTCACGCATTTTTAAATTTCCGTATTGATGGCGTAATTTATCATTGCTTATTACTAATAAAGTATCCACATACCCTTTCAGAATTTTTATTCCTTCCTCAGCCTGTAGTTGGCGTTTTTTTCCTTCATAAGCAAATGGAGTGGTTACGATACCCACTGTCAATATGCCAAGGTCTTTACAAATTTTTGCAATGATGGGAGCACCACCCGTTCCGGTGCCACCGCCCATACCTGCAGTAATAAATGCCATTTTGGTATTTACTTCCAATATTCTTCTTATCTCATCCAATGATTCTTCAGTTGCCTGCCTGCCTATTTCAGGATTGGCACCAGCACCCAAACCTTGAGTAAGATGCGGGCCTAGTTGAATACGATTTGGAATATTACTAATAGCTAATGCCTGCGAATCGGTATTGCATACAATAAAGTTCACTCCTTCTATTACCTGGCTGTGCATGTGATTAACAGCATTGCTGCCACCACCACCTACGCCGATTACTTTGATGATTGATGATTGATCTTTGGGTAAATCGAAATGTATCATAGTGATTGAATTTTACCTCACTCCAACCCTCTCCTGTCGGAGAGGGAGGTACGAAGCAGTTGATAATTGGGTTAGTTATTTATATAAACAGTTAATAAAAGAACTTTTTGAATTTAATGACTGTTAAAGTCCTCCACCTTCCGGCGGAGATTATTGAGGGTGCTACAGATGTTTATCTTCTTCCTCTTTAAACAAATCAATAATACCATCCTTGAACTTGCCCCAGAAATTGCTGAGTCCTTTTCTTTGTTTCATTTGTTTTTCGCCTATTTCTTCCATCACATCCATTGCTGGTTCTGTCGCCATTTTTTTCAAACCATCCGGAACGCCAACTTTTTTAAAGTCTTTGTCAAAATCTTTTCTGTTATGTTCATAATCATCATAGCCTTTTAAAATAAGTCCAATGCATGTTGAATAAGTTGGCTTTGCCAATTCTTCTATATGCCCGGCTGCAAGATGCTCATTTGGAAAACCAATACGTGCTGGTAAACCGGTTACATATTCCGTCAACTGAATTAAATGTTTCAACTGAGAACCACCACCGGTAAGAATAATACCACCATTTAGCATTCTGTTGTCTAATCCAACCTGCTTAAGATGATAAGAAACAAAATCCATTATCTCCGTCATTCGGGCCTGAATAATATTTGCCAGATTTTTTGCACTTATTTCTTTTGCCGGCATTCCACGCAATCCCGGAATGGTAATAAATGCATTGGCCTTTGCTTCATCTGACAATGCACTGCCAAACTGCATTATCATTTGTTCTGCCTGTGTTTTTAAAACGCCTAAACCTGTTTTAATATCATTGGTAATATTTTCTCCTGCAAAAGGAATTACGGCAGTATGTTTTAATATGCCTTCATAAAAAACAGCCAGGTCGGTTGTGCCACCACCAATATCAACTATTGCAACGCCAGCTTCCAGATCTTCCTGACCCATTACTGCAGATGATGATGCTAATGGCTGCAATACCAGGTCTTTTGTTTGTAATCCACTTTTTTCAACACTCCGATTGATATTACGAATCGCATTTTTATCGCCGGTTATAATATGAAAGTTGGCGCCAAGTTTTACGCCGCCATACCCAATCGGCTTTACAATATTTTGAAAATTATCAACGGTGAATTCCTGAGGGATTACGTCAATGATTTGATCGCCGGCAGGTATATAGGTTTTATATTGATCATTTATCAATTGATCGATTTCAGCCTGCGTAATTTCATCTTCTGTTTTCTGCCGAACGATATCGCCACGGGTTTGCAAACTTTTTATATGATGTCCTGCAATTCCGACATACACTTCTCCTATCTCCAATTCAGGATTGGATGCAAGGCAATTTTGAAGTGCACAGTTTATTGCTTTAATCGTTTCATCAATGTTAAGCACCTGGCCATGCTTAACACCATTACTGTTCGCTCTGCCAAAGCCGAGAATTTCTAATTTGCCAAATTCATTTTTTCTTCCGGCAATTACGGCAATTTTTGTTGTTCCGATGTCGAGTCCGACGATAATGGGTTGCTCGTTGTTCATGATATTGATGTTTTTAGTTGTTTACGAATTTGAGTTTATAATTAATATTGTTTTTTTGAGGCATCATTTATTTGTCAGTTATTGAACTTCTCCTTCGACATTACTGGACTTCACTGGATTGTTTTAATAATTTTTCAATATTTTTTCTTAACTGCACTGAATCTATTTTGCTTGTTAACTTTTCTTTTACTCCAATTACCTGTCCCTTGTATTGCACATCAAGTACTGGGTATTTATCGAACCCTGATTTACTTAATATTTGTTTATAAAAAATAAACAACCTTTCAAATTTTTGCTTCATATTTTCTGCATTGCCCAATCGAACAGTATGATTTCCTACAACAGGTATCATTTCAAAATTCCAGCAATTAAATCCGCAGCTAACGATATCGAGTTGTGATACCTGGCTATTCCAAAATGTATCGGCCTGCACAAAACCTGCAATCGTTTTTATATCCTTCATTAATGCGCTGTCTTTATTATTCCAGGTTCTTTTTTCGGGGAAACCGGTGAATACGGGAACTCTTGCACTTATCTTATCCGATAAGCCCATTCGTTTTGTATTACTATCTATATAAAATGTATTTCCGGCCGTTGTAAAAACTCTTGCAATTGGCTCTCTTTCTGTTACCGTTATATTTAAAATATTTTTATTATCAAACCACAATTCTGCTTCCTGTATCCATTCATTATCCTCCAGCAGTTCTTCTACTTTTTTCATTTTTATACCCGAAAGATGTTGCCCAATGATTTTTCCATCTGTTGATGCACTTACTAATCTCAAAATATCTTTTTTATCAACAAAATAATTATCCGCATTTCCTTTTATCGTAATTATATAATTACGACATACTTCTTTTTTCTTTTTACCAATGGCCGCTACCAGCAGTGTAATCATACCACCGCCAATTACCACCCACAGTAGTACAAATAATATTTTCCGTATAGTTTGTTTTGTATTCATTATTCGTAACTTTTTTCTAATATTTGTTTAACCGGTTGTACAAGTGTGTCAATATCGCCTGCACCCGCTAGTATCAATAACTCGCCAAAATCTTTATTCCTGTTTTTTGAAAAATCAGCTTCAATCCAGTTTAGCATTTCTTCTTTTGACATCACCCTTTTATGATTTCTTTTCATTCTATCCAGAAGGAATTGGCTGCTAACTCCATCAATTGGCAATTCTCTGGCTGGATAAATTGGCAATAGAACTAATTCATCCGCTAACTCCAATGCTTCGGCAAAGCCATCTACAAAATCTCTTGTTCTTGAAAAAAGATGCGGCTGAAAAACTACAGTGCATTTTCTTTCGCTGAACAACGATTTTGCTCCATTAATTAATGCTCGCAGTTCCTCCGGGTGATGAGCATAATCATCAACAAAAACAATTTCTTTTGTTTTGATTATATATTCGAATCTCCTTTTTACACCCCGAAAATCTCCAACTGCTTCTTTGATTTTGTTAGTTGAAATTCCCAAAGAACTTGCTACACCGATTGCTGCTGTCACATTTTCTACATTATGCATACCTCCCATATTCAACTTCACATTTTCAATTGTGTTATCGTTCATCACCACATCAAACTCATAACTGCCATTTTCCATTTTTATGTTTACAGCATAGATATCTGCACTTTCATTCTGTATACTATAAGTCAACTGTTTTTCACCTTTTAGTTCCTTTCCTCTTTTCAAACCAAACTTGCTCAAAAGCATGCCACCCGGTTTTACTTTACTACTAAAATCAATAAACGCATTCTCCATTTCAGTTGCAGTGCCATAAATATCCAAATGGTCAGCGTCCATTGCTGTTATGATTGCAACATCCGGACTTAGCTTCAAAAAACTTCTATCGTATTCATCCGCTTCTATCACACTTACATTTTTTTCATTACCAGCCGATATTGAGGCAGGGTCCTGCGGCCAGAAATTTGTTCCATAGTTTACTGATATACCTCCCAGAAAAGCATTGCAACCATAACCACTATGCCGTAATAAATGAGCAACCATTGTTGTGATTGTTGTTTTACCATGTGTACCTGCAACGCAGATATTAAAAGAACTTGCTGAAATCATTTGCAATACATCACTTCGTTTCTCTACTTTAAATCCATTCTGTTGATAAAACACTAACTCTTTATGTGCTTTAGGAATAGCGGGTGTATAAACCACTAAATCAACTTCATCCGGAATAAGATTTATATTTTCTTCATAATGAATTTCAATTCCGCTTGCCGCCAATTCCTTTGTCAAAGAAGTTTCTGTTTTATCGTAACCAGATACTTTTACCCGTTTTGAATGAAAGTACCGGGCCAATGCACTCATTCCAATTCCACCAATGCCAATAAAGTAAACCGACCGGATTTTGTCTATTTGCTTTTCTACTTCACTCACTTTTTAAAAAATTTTCAATGTTCAATTTTCAACGAATTAAATTTCAATTGCCGATTTCAATTCCCCCAAAGGGGGTTCTTCATAAGGACAGTATTGATTGGACTCTCGTCAATCATTTTTTTCAACCTAACCTACCGTCAGCCAGGTTCCCAAATTCTGTTCATCATCCCCCGAAGGGGTTCTTCATAAGGACAGTATTGATTGGACTTTCATCAATCCTTTTAAAAAATTACATTTCAATGATCAACCTGCTTGCTGGCAGGCGGGTTTTCAATTATCAAATTCAAAATTTCAGCTGCAATTCTTTCATCCGCATCTTTGATACCTAATTTTTCAATATTATTTTTCAATTGTTTTTGCTTTTCAGTATCATTTGCCAAATCAATAAGTGCTGATACTAATTTTTCTTTTACTTCGCTATCCCGTATCATCATCGCTGCATTTTTCTTTACCAATTGCTGTGCATTTACTGATTGATGATCTTCTGCAGCAAACGGATATGGAATAAATATCACCGCTTTTTTTGATACACATAATTCAGCAACTGTCATTGCTCCGGAACGTGCCACTACAATATCTGCTGCTGCATATGCATTTTCCATATGCGTGATAAAAGCATTCACACTTACCCCGCTCTTATTTTCACATCTTTTCATTGCAATGGATTCGTATGGCTTACCCGTTTGCCATAAAATTTGTAACCCAGCATTCAACATCTCATTTAAGTTCAAATCAATTGCTTCGTTAATTGATTTTGCACCCAGACTTCCACCCACTACTAAAACTGTTTTCTTTGATTCATCTAACGAAAAGAATTTTATTGCTTCTGCTCTGCTTATTGATGAATTTGAAATCGATGATCGTACCGGGTTTCCTGTTATCATTAATTTATTTACCGGAAAAAAAACTTCCATTCCATCAATAGCCACAAATATTTTTGTTGCCATTTTACCGAGCAACCTGTTTGATTTGCCTGCAAACGAATTTGATTCATGAATGAATGTTGGAATCTTTTTTACCTGAGCAAACCGCAATACTGGAAAGCTTGAATAACCTCCTACACCAATCACAGCATCGGGTTTAAATTGATTTACAATTTTTTTTACCTGAACGAAACTCTTTAGCAACTTAAATGGCAAGCCGATATTTTTTATCAAAGAACTTCTGTTGAATCCCGCTATGTCCAATCCCTGAATTTTATAACCCGCCAACGGAACTTTTTCCATTTCCATTTTTCCTTTTGCCCCAACAAAAAGAAATTCAATATGATTATTCTTTTTCTTCAATGCATTGGCAATTGCTATTGCCGGAAAAATATGTCCGCCTGTTCCCCCTCCTGCTATTAGTATTTTTAAACTCACTATTAAAAAAATTCATTTTCTTTTTAAACCTTTTTATTGATCCTTAAGCTTTGAGTAATTCTTTTTTTCCTTCTAACTGCTCTACATTTCTTGCCACACTTAAAATAATTCCAATCGAAAGACAAGTAAATAAAAAACTTGTTCCCCCCATACTTATCAATGGAAGCGTAACGCCGGTAACCGGAAACAAACCAACACTGACAGCCATATTTATTATTGCTTGAATTACCAAAGTAAAACTTAACCCTAATGCAAGGAATGCTCCAAAGGCATAGGGGCATTTTTTAAAAATCCGAATACACCGGTACAAAAAAACCAGGTAAATAAAAATGATAAATGCTCCTCCCATAAATCCATACTCTTCAATGATAATTGGAAAAATAAAATCATTATATGCCTGTGGTAAAAAATTCCGTTGCGTACTGTTGCCAGGTCCTACACCAAATGTTCCACCCATTGCCACGGCAATTTTTGCCTGCGTTACCTGGTATACATCTTCATCAATTGCACTTTTACTTCCATACATAAAATTTTCCACACGGCTTACCCATGTATTTACCCTACTCAATAACCCGGACGAAGTACTAACAACAGCCACTTCTTTTTCAGATGTATTACTATGTTTTACTACAGCTGCCGTTATCAACATGATGACAGGTATCATTGCTAATGCAACCGTGAGAAGGAGGTGTTTTGTTTTGGCTCGTCCAATAAACATGAGCAACAAACAACTTGCTCCGAGTAATAATGCTGTAGAAAGATTTGCCGGTGCTATCAATGCACAAATAATCAATACCGGTGTAATAACAGGAACAAAACCTGTTTTAAAATCTTTTATTACGTGTTGCTTTTTACTTAGCAATCTTGCGAGATACATAAACAATGCAAGTTTAGCCAACTCTGAGCTTTGCATATTCATTCCGATTATGGGCAACCGGATCCAGCGGCTTCCTTCATTCATTCTTACACCAAAAAATAAAGTATAAATTAAGAGTGGTATACAAAGCAAGAAAATGAGCTGTGCAACTTTTGAATAGAAGGTATAGTTGGCAAGGTGTGCAAAGTAAATAACAATCAACCCGAATATGATGAATGCAATCTGTTTGAATAAATAAATTTCTGTATTGCCCCGGTACTTTTGATAAGCTAACGAACCGGTAGCGCTATAAACAGCCAGCAATGAAAATAACACCAGTAATACAATTAATCCCCAAATCACTTTATCTCCTTTTGTCCGTTGACTAAAGTTTTTAAATTGATTCTGTGTTATACTTTGTATTGTTGAAAAATCTGCCATTTAATATTTGTTGAACCCCTACGGGATTCTTTATGATTTTGTTTTTTGTTTCCCCGGGTTTCACCCGGAGCTACCAATATTGAACCCCTATGGGGTTCTTTGAAAAGAACAATAACAATTAATATCAATTGTATTCACCAATCTGTAAATCCTAATTCCAAATTCCCAAATACAAATTCCTTTACAACTCCCTTACTGCTTTTTTAAACTGGACTCCTCTATCCTCATAATTTTTAAACAAATCGAAACTTGCACATGCCGGACTTAATAGTACCACATCTCCCTTGGTTGAAAAATGAAATGCTGCTTGTACGGCTTCTTCTGCTGTTGACGCATTTACAATTGTGGTTCCGGTTGCTTCAAAGGCTTCATGAATTTTTTTATTATCTTTTCCCATACATATAATGGCTTTCACTTTCTCTTTTACCATTTCTGTCATCAAAGAATAATCATTTCCTTTATCCACTCCGCCCAGTATAAGCACAGTCGGCTTGGTCATACTTTCCAATGCATACCAGGTACTGTTTACATTGGTAGCTTTGCTGTCATTTATAAATTCCACGCCGCGAACAGTAGAAACATATTCCATCCGGTGTTCCAAACTTTCAAAAGTGGCAACCGCATCCCGGATTTTTTCCTTTCGTAATTCCATGGTACTTCCGGTAACACATGCTGCCATGGTGTTATATTGATTATGTTTTCCTTTTAATGCAAAATCGAAAACACTCATGGTCATATACTCCCCTGTTGTTCTTACATACATATCCCCATCTTTAATAAATGCGCCGTTTGGTAATTCTCTTTTCATACTAATTGGAAGTTTGGTTGATTGAATATTGAATTGTTCTAAATATTTCATAGTTACTGGATCATCGCAGCAGTAAATAAAAAAATCATTTACCTGCTGATTTTTTACTATACTGAATTTGCTATTTATATAATTCCTGAAATTGTAATCGTAACGGTCCAGATGATCTTCTGTAATATTTGTTAGCACTGCCACATCGGGTCTGAACGTTTTAATATCATCTAATTGAAAACTGCTTATTTCTGCGATGTAAAGCGGTTTTGGATTTTCGGCTATTTGCTTGGCAAATGAATACCCGATATTTCCAACCAAGGCACAATCAACACCCGCAGTTTTAAAAATGTGATAAATCAATGCGGTAGTTGTTGTTTTACCATTGCTTCCGGTAATTGCAATTATTTTACTATCGCCTTTAAAACGATAAGCCAATTCTATTTCACTGATGATGGGGATTTTTTTTGCCCGTATCTTTTTCACTATTTCATTTTTTTCTGGTATCCCGGGGCTCTTCATCACTTCATCAGCATTTAAAATTTTTTCTTCATCATGACTACCTTCTTCAAATTCAATTTCTGCATTCAACAATTCGTTACGATACATTTCCTTCAAAGAACTTGCGTCAGAAACAAAAACATCATATCCTTTTTGTTTGCCCAGCAAAGCAGCACCGACACCGCTTTCGCCTCCGCCCAGTATTATCAATTTCCTTTTCATAAAGTCTCACCCTTTAACCTTCTCCTTTGGAGAGGGAGATTTTCCTCACCGTCATTCTCCCGAAAAAATCGGGAGAAGATGGTGGGTTAGTTTTCATTTAGTTTTCAAACGTTGTACGGAGTTTGGTTCTTCATAAACATTGGATTTAAATACAACTGCACCACAATAACATAGAATCAGACTTTATTTGGTTTTTCAAATTTTCAATTGTCCCTTGTGAATAACATCTGCTCAATCCTAACTCTTTCTCACTTTATTATTCTTTGCTCACAACCTGCCTGCAAATAAACACAGCTCTCAATACTCAAACGTCTATCTCATTTTCAGTGTAACTATACAAAACAGCACCAGTAATAATGTAACCAACCAGAATCTTGTTACAATTTTTGTTTCATGATATCCGAGCTTCTGATAATGATGATGTAAAGGACTCATCAATAAAACTCTTTTGCCCACACCAAATTTTTTTTTTGTGTATTTAAAATAACTTACCTGCACCATCACACTCAACAACTCGACGAAAAACACACCACAGAAAATAGGTATCAATAATTCTTTATGAACTATGATTGCAATGGATGCTATGATGCCACCCAAGGTTAAACTTCCCGTATCACCCATAAATACCTGCGCCGGATAAGAATTATACCAGAGAAAGCCAATACAAGCACCCACCATAGCCGCTATAAAAACGGATAGCTCGTCCAGATTTGGGATGTACATGATATTTAAATAATCAGCAAAAAAGAAACTACCACTTGCATAAGCGAATATGCCAAGGCAAACTCCAATTAAAGCTGATGTACCCGATGCTAATCCATCTAAACCATCTGTAATATTTGCTCCGTTAGATACTGCAGTGATAATAAAAATCACAATCAGTGCATAGAGTATCCAGGAATATTTTCTTAACCCCGCTGGCAATAGTTTTGTGTAATTGAATTCATGATTTTTTACAAATGGAATTGTGGTGATCGGGTCTTTTGTAATTACATAAACTTTATCTCTTCCATTTACTTTTTTTACAATCTGTGTCGGATCATTCGCATTATATTTTCCCTGGTACTCACGCCAAATTTGCACATTCGAATTAAAATATAATGTGAGTGCAACAAATAATCCTAAGCCAACCTGTCCAAGAATTTTAAACCAACCTGCCAATCCATCTTTATCACCTTTTTTGTATGCGACACCTTGTTCCTGGGCAATTTTTTTTGCCCGTAGTTTTAAATAA
>JANLSA010000349.1:0-4389 GCA_031362085.1 Bacteroidota bacterium
TCTTTTCAGCAAAAATCTTTACGACTTTCAATCCTTTCATTTTAACTCTGTCACTACCCATACGTCCACCCATTTTCATTCCTTTCATTACCCGTGCAGCATCCGATGAGTTACCCAATGATCCGGGTGCTCTCTGACGATCGTGTTGACCATGTGATTGCTGACCAACACCATGGAATCCGTGACGTTTTACAACACCCTGAAAACCGCGGCCTTTAGTTGTGCCTACTACTTCAACACTATCGCCTTCAGCGAATATGTCAACTGTAATCGTTTCACCAATATTTTTTTCGATGGAATAATTTCTGAATTCTTTTGAAAACCTTTTGGGAGAAGTCGAAGCGTTTGCGAAGTGACCTTTTTCTGCTTGCGTGGAATTCTTTTCTTTTTTATCACCAAAAGAAAGTTGAATAGCAGTATAGCCGTCATTCTCTTCTGTTCGTACCTGGGTTACAACACAAGGACCTGCTTCAATAATTGTGCAGGCTGTTTGTTTACCGGAGGGATCGAAAATACTTGTCATCCCGAGTTTTTTCCCAATAATACCTTTCATGTTTGTTCAATTTGTGCCTGCAGGATTATTGGGACATGCCTTGGTTAGTGTCTTCACTAACTATACCGATTCGTGAGACACGAACCGGGGCGTCAATCCCCGTTTGCCACCGACCTTTTCCTTTCTGGGGAAGTACCGGTAGTAAACAAACCCTGAATGGCTTGTTTTTATGTAAACCCTTTTCTCTCTTTTGAGGAGATTAAGAGTTTTTGAGTTGTCAGAGCTCTTTTCTCCGCCAGCTGGCGGATTGAGAGGTAACCAATTTTTTTATAAAGAACTTTAGACTAATCCCTCTGTAGGGAAAAGACATCTTTTATGCTTTTATTTCAACTTCAACACCACTTGGCAAATCCAATTTGCTCAGTGCATCTACAGTACGGCTTGAAGATGTATAAATATCAAGTAATCGCTTATGAGTAGCAAGCTGAAACTGCTCACGGCTTTTCTTATTTACGTGAGGTGAACGCAGTACTGTAAAAATCTTTTTACGAGTAGGTAACGGAATAGGTCCGGTTACCACTGCACCTGTGCTGCGAACTGTTTTTACGATTTTTTCTGCAGATTTATCTACCAGATTATGGTCGTAAGATTGCAATTTGATTCTGATTCTTTGAGACATGCTTCAAATCCCAATTTTTTATTGGGAGTGCAAAGGTAAGGGGATGAACCTTAACAGACAAAGTTTTGAAAAATAAATTTTTAGAGTTTATCAACATATGTTGGCATGTAGAAATTGACAGATTTAATCAATACTTAAAATAGGGCTATAGCAGGAAATAAGTTATAAAATCAGTTTCTGAATCTTAATTAAAAGACGGGAATTCTTAAATACTTCGAAAAAACCAACAAATCTTCTTCTTTCAATTTGATATGCATAGAAAAGGGTCTGAACTTAAAATATTTGACTTCATTGCTTAACAATGATTTTCATTCCAATTTTCTGAGTTTAAGCTGTAAAGTGGCAAAACCTCCCAATTCAATATGTTCTACCCGAAAAAAATGAGTACCTCCAAGTTTTAGCTTTATTTTTTTATTTGGGGACTCATCAAACTTGTAAAGCGACGGGTTCCATTCATTAACCACAAGATTTGTATCAATATAAATACGGACTGCATCATCCCAGGTTACACTTAATTCATAATCTCCTTTTTCAAATTCGCTTCTTGTAGTGGCAACAGTAATAAATTGCTTGTGTTGTTCCTTTGTGTCATCGTCTTTTAATCCACCCCACCAGGCATAATCCAGTTTTTTTGTTTGTTCTCTTTTAAATGGTCTGTATTTCGAATATGGAGGAAAAAGATTTCCTGATTTAATTGGATTGTAGGAGGAATCGTAATGAAACCACAAAACTTCCCAGTTCATGGGTTTAAAATATTTTAAAAAAGAAAAATTAAATGGTTTGCCCTTAGAAATATTTTCTCCGAATTGATTTGTAAAAGCCTCGCCCAAATATTCCAACTCAATTTTTATATCTGTCTTATCAGTTTTAATTTTCTGTGCTGTTATGATTGAAGGGAACCCTCCGGTCATTGCAGAAATTTTTTCAACCCCTTTAAATGATTTGATTTTCCATTTTCCTTTTGGCCCCAGTATTTCAAATTTCATTTCACTTGAAGTATCTGTTGGGTTTGTATTCCATAAAATGGGGTAATTAAAATTATAGGGTCCCCATTCAGTCATGTGAATATTTTTTCTTCCAGCATAAAATCCATTACCCAAAAAAGGGTTTATTGGTTTTGAGATTTTCTGTACCGCATCATCAGCTATTTTTTCAATGGTGATTGTATCATAATTTTCGATTGTGCTGCTGTCAATATTCACGACAGTCGAATCAATTCTATAAATCGAATTACAATCACCATACGTATTTCCGGAAATAATAAGATTTTCAGTTCTGATGAAATTAAAAACATTTTCATTCCGGTTAAAACTATTGAATGCAATTTTATAATCCCTGCTTTTGGTATCTCTGTTTTTTGCATAACCCCAGTCAGCAGGCTGTTCTTTTCTTGCCCAGAGTTTTATAGCATCTTTATCTTCTGAAAAGACATCGTATTTTATTTCATTATCCTGACCATGCTCGATTGCAATTGCAATCCGGTTATTCCTGAATTTGTTTCCCTCAATAACTGAATTGTAACTGTACCCACCCCAGATGCCATGATCACATTCATAGATACGGTTGTCTTTAATAATGTTTCTGCTGAATGTAACTTCAATTCCGTTGGTAGGTGCATATGAAAAATCATTTTTCATTATTACATTATCATTACACCCGCCATTGCCAGTATCCATTGTTGTTTGCCCTGCCCAAAGAAAAAAACCATCGCCGCTATGGGTAACTGAATTGCTGAAAAAAAGATTTCCATTACTTTGTTCATACACCAGAATACCGGCACTATCCTGTCCCCGATTGTAAATGTCATGACTATACCCTCTAACATTAAAATTTATTTTATTGTATAGAATCTTATTCTTACTGCTCCGATACATTCCAATTCCAATCCCTGAGTTGAAGGAAAAATTATTATTATAAATCATTCCGTAATTGCTCTGTGTCATCATCAATGCATTTTGCCCGCCTGTTACTTTGCAGTTTTTTATTTCTGCAAAATCACAACCACTTAAATAAATGGCTGCTCCATACCTCAACCATTCGTCATTTTCGTTTTGATGATAACTCATCCAGTCAGAAATATCTTCTTTTTCCTGCGTACTGTTTAAATGTGGACGGTAATTATAGCTCAAATCACAATTATCAAGTATAAGCTTTTCAACATTTCTTGCAAGCAAAGCAACTTTATAACCTTTTACTTTCAGGTTTTTGATGGTAATGTTTTTACTGTTTCGGATAATGATGGCTGTGCCAAAAAATTTATCAGGATCTTTTTGCTTATTACTTCCTTTAAGTGTCGAATTATTAAAATCAACAATGATATTGTCTCCTTCAATAATAATCACAGATTTGGCAAGACTGTCAAACGCATCAATACTGTAAATTGCTTTTTTAATTTTTATGCTCTTAGTTATTTTCATATTCCTCACCAGCAATTTCTCCTCCCGTACAGACGGGACAGGTTGTGCATTCATATTTGAAAAAAGAAATATGAAAAAGAATACAGCTATAATTTTTTTTGTCATTTAATTCAATTTATTTGCATCTCACTGAATGAACTTATCAGAAACGACAATGAAAGTTACTGCCAAAACGGGATTAAAAACTCCCAAACTTTATAACATTTAATTAAAATTATTATTGCATTTATGCGAGAGGCATTAATAAAAAGGAAATTATTAAATACTGTAGCGTTATGGCTTAGTTATTTCAAACTTATTCCATGGTTATTTCGTTTGAATAAAGACTCGATTGTTTTGGATTGTGGGGCTAATGTTGGAAGAATCACATCCTATCTCTCAATTACCGGTGCCACAATCTATGCGTTTGAACCAGACCCAATAGCTTTTAAAATTTTAATCCGGCGATGTAAAAATAAAAAAAATGTTACCTGCATTAATAAAGGTGTATGGCATAAAGATGCGGTGGTTCAGTTATACAGGCACAAAGAAATGAGAGAAGAAGAAACAAGTTTTACAATTGGCTCATCGATAGTTAATGCCAAGAAAAATGTTGACTCAGGTTCATTTACTGAAATTGAAGTAATAGACTTATTAAATTACATAAGGCAGTTAAATAGAAAAGTGGACTTAGTTAAAGTAGATATAGAAGGCGCAGAAATTGAAATTATAAAAAAAATAATTGCTGAAGATGCGCATACACTATTTAAGTTAATGTTTGTAGAATCACATGAAACAAAAATTCCAGGGCAGAGAGCTGA
>JANLSA010000081.1:0-14639 GCA_031362085.1 Bacteroidota bacterium
GGTTATGATGGTTCTTTCAACCAGAGAGACATGGATTTTTATGGCGAATACTTTGATGCTACGCAGGGAAAATTTGTAAAAGATATAATTAAAACAAACCGTTTTAAATACAGCGAGTCAATACATGCCTGGTATGGAACTTACCAGCACAGTTATGGTGCTTTTGGTTATTCTGCCGGTTTAAGGTTGGAGCAAGTGTATATAAAAGGCCGTCTTGTAAATAAAGATTCACTGATAAGCAACCAATATTTTAAAGTTTATCCCACATTGCATCTTTCATACAAGCTAAAGAAAAATGAATTGCAATTAAACTATAGCAGAAGGGTAAATCGTCCTGAAGGAGATAACCTCAATCCATTTCCAGAATATCAGGACCCGTATAATATCAGGGCCGGTAATCCAAACCTGCTGCCGGAGGTTACTCACTCAGTAGAATTTGGGTACAAATGGCAGAATGATAAATTTTCTTTTGTGCCAAGCCTGTATTACCGGTATAAAGAAAATGGATTTACAAGTGTCCTTGTACCACTGAATGATTCAGTGCTGCTGTCAACACAGCAGAATTTATCTAATGATAAATCAACCGGATTGGAATTGATATTTTCTTCTAAAGCAGGGAAATTTTTATCAGCCAATCTCAGTTCAAATTTTTTTTATAATCAGATTGATGCATCAAACCTTGGGTATAACAATAAGAAATCAATCATTTCGATGAGCAGTAATTTTAATGCAACTGCTACTATTTCTAAAACAACGATGTGGCAGGTGAGTTGTAACTATCGCTCTGCGAGATTAACACCCCAGGGAAAATCATTTGGCAGTTTTGTATTTAACACCGGAATCAGGCAGGATCTTTTTAAAAAGAAACTATCCCTGGTACTGACTGCCTCTGACTTGTTTAAAACCCTGAAACAAAAAACAGAACTGAGCAGTGTTTATTTAAAACAGGTTGTTACCGGAACACGGGATGCAAGGATAATTTATTTAGGAATTAGTTATAGGTTTGGCAAGATGACAAAAAAACAAACAGACGAAAAATTACAGTTTGATAATAATTTATAAAAAAAAATAAAATGAAAAAATCAATTCTTCTTTCCGCACTCATTCTGTCTGCTTCTATATTTACCGGTTTAAGTGCTCAGAAAGATTTTCATATTCTGAAGACTTTTCATATTCAAAGTCCGGGTGGCTGGGATTATATAGCAGTTGGCCCGGGTAATAACAGGCTGTATGTTTCGCATGGTACACAGGTAAATATTTTAAACCAAACAACGGGTGATTCAGTTGGAATAATTGAAAATACGACAGGTGTACACGGAATTGCTTTTGATAAATCGCAGAACAAAGGTTTTACCAGTAATGGAAGATTAAATAATGTAACGGTATTCGACCTGACTACAAATACAGTGATTGCACAGGTCCCAACAGGCGCCAATCCTGATGCCATCATGTACGAGCCATTTACAAAAAAAATAATTACCTGCAACGGCCGGGGCAAAAACTTAAGCTTTATCGATCCTGTTTCAAATAAATTAACTGACAGCATCGCAGTAGGAGGTAAACCTGAAACTGCCGTTTCAAACGGAGCAGGTAAAATGTATGTTAACATTGAAGATAAAAACGAAATCGTTGTAATTGACCTTAAAACTCTTTCTGTCGAAGCACATTGGCCACTTGCACCTGCTGAAGAACCCACTGGTTTAGTGTTTGATAAAAATACAAACAGGTTATTTGCAGGTTGTGGTAATAAATTTCTGGCTATTGTAGATGCTTCAAATGGTAAACTGGTAACAACATTACCAATAGGTGATGGTTGTGATGGTGCAGGATTTGACGTAAACACAAAAAATATTTTTACCTCCAATGGCGAAGGAACTATGTCTGTTTTTCATGAGAAATCAGCCAGTATGTTTGAAACGGTTGCCACTGTAACAACTAAAAGAGGTGCCAGAACAATTGCAGTAGATGATCAAACACATTTAATTTATTTACCAACAGCAGATTTTGAAAAAGCTGATCCAAATAATCCCAATGCAAGACCCAAAATGATACCTGGTACTTTTCAGATATTGGTTATTGGCCAATAAAAAAACAGATATTTATACAAAAGAAAAAATGAAACGACTGATTATAATTGTATTCAGTGGCTGTATTTATTATCATGCTGCTGGTCAAAAAAATAATCTTGATTATTTTATTGACCGGGCAATTGCCAATAGTCCTCTGCTGAAAGATTATCAAAGCCAGTTATTTTCATTTACCCTGGACAGTCAGATCATACGGGCAGGACTGAGGCCACAGGTAAATGGTATCAGCAATAATATGTATGCGCCGGTGATTGGAGGCTGGGGTTATGATAATGCTATCACTAACGGAGCTCAATTAATGGAACTGGTTTCGGTAAGTAAATCACTGGTAAATAATAAATCACTTAATTCACAAATTGCCAGCCTGCAAATACAAAGCCAGGCAGCTAACAATAATATTAAAATCTCCCGGCAGGATATTAAAAAAGCTATTACCGATCAATACATTGTTGTTTTTGGAGAACAACTGCAACTTGATTTTAATAACCGGGTAAACACTATGTTGCTAAAAGAAGACAGTATATTAAAAAAACTGACGCAGGATAATGTATATAAACAATCCGACTATCTTTCTTTTGTGATTACCCGGGAACAACAATTGTTAAACACATCTCAACTGCGGATTCAGTATAATTCTGATTATAGTGCATTAAATTATCTTGCAGGTACTATTGATACAAGTATTACCCTTTTGACAGATCCGCAATTATCCTCTGCATCTATTGGCGACTTTACTGGTTCTATTTTTTATAACCAGTTTGCCATAGATAGTCTCAAGCTTACAAATGACAGGGCATTAGTGGACATAAACTACCGGCCAAAAATCAATTTGTTTGCAGATGCCGGGTTTAATTCATCTCTTTCTTATAAAGGATATAAAAATTTCGGAACCAGCGCCGGTGTTAGTGTTACCATTCCAATTTATGATGGTAAACAAAAAAAACTTCAATACTCAAAAATTGATATCCAGGAAAAAAACAGGGAAGTAAAAAAAGATTTTTTTGGCCGGCTGCGTGATCAGCAAATATTACAACTGGCACAGCAATTGAACTCAACTGAACAGATGATCCACCAAATAAACAAACAGATCAGTTATACAGAAACACTGATTACTGTAAATGAAAAATTGCTGGCAACAGGTGATATCAGGTTAACAGATTTTATTTTGTCATTGAATAACTATATCAATGCAAAGAATATGGTAACTCAGAATTATATCATCCGTTTAAAAATAATTAACCAACTTAACTATTGGGGGAAATAAATTTTATGAAAAAAAACTGCTTATACGTTTTGCTTTGGGTCATTATTGTGGCTTCGTGCAAATCGGAAAAAACGCCCCAGGAAGAACCAGAAGACCCGGAAGTAATTATCCCGGTAACGGTTACTTCTTTAAGCACAGGCTCAATGACAGAATACATTGAACTAAATGCAACCTCCGCATTTCTGCAAAAGGCTTATGTAAGGGCAAATACAAGCGGCTATATCACAGATGTAAATGTGGAAACGGGTAAAATGGTTTCATCCGGGCAAAATGCATTTACCTTAAAAACCAAAGAAGCCCAAAGTATCGGCAATACTATCAACCTGCTTGACACTTCTTTTAAATTCTCCGGTATTATAAACATCAGGGCAGGTACCAGTGGTTATATTTCAGAAATTAATCACCTGGCAGGTGAGTATGTGCAGGAAGGCGAGCAGCTCGCTGCCATCAGCGATATAAGGAGTTTTGTTTTCATTCTTAATCTGCCATATGAGTTACGGCCATTTGTGCTGAATAAAAAAACAGTAGAACTTTTATTGCCCGATGGAAAGATCCTGGTTGGAAATATTGCTTCTGTCATGCCCCTGGTTGATTCGGCTTCACAAACACAGAATGTGGTAATTTCTGTAAGAGAAAAAAACCTGCCCGCAAATCTTATTGCAAAAGTGAAAGTAATAAAAACAGACCGGCCCAATACAATTTCATTGCCCAAACAATCCGTATTATCTGATGAAACACAAACTGATTTCTGGGTAATGAAGGTTACTGACAGTACAACAGCTGTAAAAATTTCCATAACAAAAGGAATAGAAGCAAATGACAGAATTGAAATTCTCTCACCAAAGTTTCTGGAAACTGATAAATTTTTACTGACTGGAAATTACGGCTTGCCAGACACAGTTAAAATAAAAATCATTCAGCAGTAAATTATAAGCAACATTGAACAAGTTTTTCATTTCACATAAAAACCCGCTGGCGGTATTATTAGCTCTCATTATTATGGGAGGTGTTTTTGTTTATGGTAAACTGCAAACCTCTTTATTCCCTGAAATTACTTTTCCAAAAATAAAGATCATTGCCGATGCAGGCCTGCAGCCGGTTGATAAGATGATGGTGACTGTGACCAAACCTTTGGAAACTACTATAAAGCAGGTTCCTGATCTCCAAATGATACGAAGCACCACCAGCAGGGGAAGTTGTGAAATATCTGCTTTTATGAGCTGGGGCAGCGATATTGATGTGAACCAGCAGCATATTGAATCCAAGATTAGTGAAATAAGAAACCAATTACCACCCGACGTAAACATTACGGTAGCAAAAATGAACCCATCCATTTTACCAGTGATGGGTTACACACTCGAGAGTAATACAAAATCCCCGATTGAATTAAAACTACTGGCCACTTACACTGTCAAGCCTTTTTTATCGCAGGTAGAAGGTATTTCTGAAATAAGAATCATTGGCGGCAAGACAAAAGAATTCTGGTTACAGTTGAATATACAGAAAATGAGTTCACTTTCTATTACTCCTGATCTCATCAGTGCAACATTGAGCCAAACTGATTTTATTAAATCAAATGGTTTTTTATCCGACTATCGCTTTTTATACCTGACAGTTACAGATGCCACAGTACATAACAAAGTCGAACTGGAAGAAATTGTAATTAAAAATGATGGTAAACGCATTGTAAAATTAAAAGATGTTGCAAATGTGGAAGTAAAAGAAGCAGTTGAATTTATTAAGATTAATGCCAATGGAAGAGATGGATTGCTGGTGGCCGTATTAAAGCAACCGAATACAAACCTGGTTGAACTTTCGAAAAAAATGGAAGAAAAAATTGAAGCTCTTAAAAAAATCCTTCCAAAAGATGTACATATCAAACCTTATTACATCCAGGCAGACTTTGTAAATGATTCAGCAAAGAGTGTTACTGATAGTTTATGGGTGGGTCTTGCCCTTGCCATTTTTGTTGCTATACTTTTTCTCAGGTCGCTAAAAGCAAGCATTACTATTTTAATTACCATCCCTGTTACCCTTTCGCTTACCCTGGTTGTTTTATATGCTATGGGCTATACATTTAATATTATGACTATTGGGGCTATTGCTGCCGCCATTGGTTTGATAATAGATGATGCAATAGTAGTGGTTGAACAAATTCACCGGACTCATGAAGAAAATCCAGAAGAACCCAATTCTACATTGGTACACAAGGCTATTCATTATCTTTTCCCGGCTATGGTAGGATCTTCCATGAGTACAATAGTAATCTTTATTCCTTTCTTATTAATGTCCGGTGTAGCTGGCTCGTATTTCAGCGTAATGACCAATACTATGATTGTAACACTGGTTTGTTCCTTTTTTATTACCTGGATCGGTTTGCCTGTAATTTATTTATTGCTTTCAAAAAACAACAATGCTAAGAAACAACATTCAAAGGAAAAACCACAGCATATAAAAAGACAAAAATGGGTTTCCTTTTTTATACACAAACCTGTTATCAGTTTTGCAATTATAGCTGCATTGATTGTCGTTATCGTTTTGATTTTACCAAAACTTCAAACTGGATTTTTGCCAGAAATGGATGAAGGAAGTATTGTACTTGATTATACTTCGCCACCAGGCACATCATTAGAAGAAACTGACCGGATGCTTCGTGAAGCGGAAAAAATTATCACTGCAGTTCCGGAAGTGGAAACTTATTCAAGAAGAACAGGAACTCAGATGGGTTTTTTTATTACTGAGCCTAATAACGGAGATTATCTTATTCAGTTAAAAAAGGAGCGGCAAAGAACTTCTGAAGAAGTTATCGAAGACATCCGGCAAAAAATAGAAACAACTCAACCAGCATTGCGTATTGACTTTGGGCAGGTGATCGGTGATATGCTGGGCGACCTGATGGAATCTGTGCAGCCCATTGAAATAAAAATTTTTGGTGACAATCAAAAACAATTGCAGGAATTATCAAAACAGGCAGCAGAAATTGTAAATACAGTAAATGGAACTGCCGATGTATTTGATGGTATTACGATTGCAGGGCCCTCTGTTTCCATTCAACCCAATTATTCAAAACTGTCACAATACGGGCTTACCCCAGTTAACCTGCAATATCAATTACAAACTGCGCTGGAAGGAAATGTTGTTGGCAAACTGTTTGAAAAAGAACAATACTCCGATATAAGGTTGCTGTACCCGGGAAACAGAAAACTGGGTATTGCGGAAATTAAAAATCTTCAGATTTTTTTGCCCAATGGAAAATTAAAACCTATTACTGAATTAGCGAGCATAAGCATTAATGCAGGTGATGCAGAAATTCAAAGAGAAGACCTGCAATCGATGGGAGTGGTAACAGGTAGATTAGAGAGCCGCGACCTGGGAAGTGTTATGACAGAGATACAACAAAAGATTTCTGCTAAGCTCGATCTTCCTTCTGGCTATCATGTTGAATACGGTGGGGCCTTCGCAGAACAACAAAAATCATTTAAAGAACTTTTATTGATACTGATGGCTGCCAGCTTGCTGGTGTTCTCAGTAATCCTGTTTTTATTCCGGCAGATAAAAGTTGCTTTACTTATTTTATTAGTTGCTATACTGGGTATTTCCGGTAGCTACCTGGCTCTTTACCTTACCGGCATACCATTGAACGTAGGTAGTTATACCGGACTTATAATGATAGTTGGCATCATCGGTGAAAATTCAATTTTTACTTTTTTGCAGTTCAAAGAATCACTTCATGAAAGAAATGTTGATGACTCAATTGTTTATTCTATCTCCACCCGCTTGCGTCCAAAACTAATGACAGCATTGGGTGCTATTATAGCATTGATGCCTTTGGCTTTGGGAATTGGTACAGGAGCACAATTGCATCAGCCATTGGCTATTGCTGTAATCGGGGGATTTATTATTGCATTGCCATTGTTACTGGTTGTATTACCGTCCATGTTACGGTTAATAATAAAAAATAAATCGTCATTACACATCTGAGCAGGTTTTTTTTCAGCAAGCTTATCCGTAACTATGTCATGTTAGGCCGCGTTTTGTATCTTTGCCGCCATGGAGCAATTATTAAATCAGATAGAAGAATACAAAAAAGAAATAGGTTCATTTGTGGCTGATGATGTAAAGGCTTTTGAAGAATTCCGTATAAAATACCTAGGTACAAAGGGAATTGTAAAAGCCATTATGGGTGAAATGAAAAATGTACCGAATGAAAAGAAAAAAGAAGCCGGACAGCTATTAAATGAATTCAAACAATTCGTAGAAGCAAAGTATGAAGAGCTAAAACAGTCGGCAACCGGAACCGGTAGTCAGCAATCGGCAATCTCAAATATAGACTTAACATTACCCGGTGATGATATCCCGGTTGGTGCAAGACATCCCATAACTTTAATGAGAAACCGAATCATTTCTATTTTTCAGCGTTTGGGATTTGCTGTTGCAGAAGGCCCGGAGATTGAGGATGACTTTCATAATTTCACTGCACTCAATTTACCAGAGCATCATCCTGCCCGTGATATGCAGGATACTTTTTATGTACAACAAAATCCGGATTGGCTATTAAGAACACATACCAGCAATACACAAATACGGGAAATGGAAAAAGGCAAACTGCCCATTCGTGTTATTTGCCCCGGCAGAGTGTATCGCAACGAAACGGTGAGTGCAAGAAGCCATTGTTTCTTTCATCAGATAGAAGGATTATATATTGATGAAAATGTTTCCTTCGCCGATCTAAAACAAACGCTGTACTTTTTTGTAAAAGAAATGTATGGCAAAGATGTGAAAATTCGTTTCCGCCCTTCTTATTTTCCATTTACCGAGCCGAGTGCTGAGATGGATATCAGCTGTACACTTTGTAATGGCGAAGGATGCAGTGTTTGTAAAAAAACAGGCTGGCTCGAAATCCTTGGTTGTGGAATGATACATCCAAATGTATTAAGTAACTGTGGTATTGATCCAAACAAATACACTGGCTACGCATGGGGCATGGGCATTGAACGTCCGGCATTACTTAAATATGGCATCAATGATATTCGTTTGTTCAGTGAAAACGATGTGAGGTTTTTGAAGCAGTTTACAAGTGCAGTTTAGTTTATCGTTCGTTAATCTGCAGACAGGCAGTTATGTTTTTTTAACATTTGAAAACCGTTTTGTGTTCTTTGCGTTCCTTTTTTTGTGGACTTTGTGGTAAAGTAATTAACCACGAACAACTCAAAGTTTAGCACAAAAGACACATGGATTCTCTGCTGCAATATAATTTACACTTCATGCGGCCCTGCTATTCTTCATTCGTAAATAACATAGTACAGCAGCCATTATCATAGCAATAACAGCAATATAAAACCACGGGGTGTAGGTAATATGAATGTTTGCAAGGCCATCCATTCCCCATTGCGATGCATCATTGCTGTTCTGTATTTCTTTACTTGGATCTTTTGCTTTGCTATCCAGATCAACTCTTAACCCTATCAAGGCAGCAGCAGATAGAATTCCTGCTAACATAGCAACCCAGTTAAGTGCTTTTGATTTTGCCAAACAGAGCAATAAACCAACTATACCCAATGCCAACGCTGCAATTGCATAGTAATTGGGATCTTGTTTAGGTTGATCTTTTTTTACTTCGTGATTGTTGCTGAACATAGCACCTAAACCACCCATCTTTACATCCCATTGTTTTCCGATGGCAATTCCAAACCCTGTATTGGATATATTCATTTGTCCACCGAAGTCCATTTTTAATCCACCTAAATCGGTATTACTGCTTTGCTTGCATTTTATTTCGGCAAAAGGCATAAAGAATAATAATACGCCGATCGTAAATAATACAGTGGAGGGAATTTTTGTTCCTAATACTCCGGGTGAAGTTGCTTGTGTTTCCATAAAAAATTGATTGTTGGTGAAGGAATGATTTTTATTTATTAAAATTAAATTTTATCCCTGTTTCAAAACTGCTGTAATGAACGTCATTCAAACCTTGCTGAAAACGTAACAGCAAACTTTTGTTTTTAAATTTTTTTTCCAGGTACAAACGATATACAACCGGATCATCATCGTAACCTTCAAAATATCCGAAATAAGCAGCAAAGCCTGTCTGCAACCTGAATTTATTTTTATTAAACTCAACACCTAATCCTGCTAAGTATGCATCATCCTGGTAAAGACGTGGCCGGTCATTATTTGTTTCCCATACATAAAATCCCATCATCGCATTCCATTTCCAGTTGGATGAAGTTGAAAATTTTCTACCAGCTGAAATATCAAACCAATATCCGGGTGTATTAGTCATACGGGCTGCACCCACACCACCCGAAGTAGCATAACGATAACCTAACCGGAAAGCAAGGTCAATATTTTTTCTCCAGTGATTAAACATCTGAATGACCACATTGACGGATAAATCCCCTCCTGCCTTTTTCAAATAATAATCTTCCCAATATACTTTTCTTTTTTCTTTCATAGCATGGCTCATTTGAAACCATTCAACAGGTATCAGGGTCGCATCCAGTGAAACTTTATTTTTTACAATACAAATATTGCCATACAACGCCGGATTCTGTGAATTATCGCCTTTTGAAAAATGAAAATTTCCCGTAACAGCAAGTGAAGTGACACTGTCAATACTCCCATTGCCAATAGCCGGAATGGGCAGTGCATTTACTCCCATAAAGCCCGGGCTAAACGTAATATATTTTGACCAATGTGTAGTGCCATCCCAATTTACAAGATTTCGCCACCAGGCTTCTGTTTGTGTATGTGCAGTAACCGAAATAAATAGTGCAATAAAAGCAAGCCTGTATTTCATTTTATAACTATGTTTATTTAAAGATAAGCAAGACGCTAAAATAAAAAGGATAATCTATCTTTATCTTTTTCAAAAATTATTTTATGAGCATTAATACATTATGTGTTTGCGGGGCAGGAACGATGGGAAGCGGAATTGCACAAGCAGCTATACAGTCTGATATATACACCGTATTATACGAACCCAATACAGCCGTCCTGGAAAAAGCAAAAACCCGTATTGAAAAAAGCCTGTTGCTACTTGTTGAAAAAGGAAAGATAACTGCTGAAGTAAAAAGTAAAGCACTGATGCAGATTCAATTTACAGATGATGTTCAGAGCTTATTGGCCGATGTATTTATTGAAGCCATAATAGAAAAGCCTGAAATTAAAATCGGATTGTTCAATCAATTAGCAGAAATAAATCATGGAGAAACCATATTTGCCACCAACACATCTTCTTTATCTGTAACCAAAATTGCAGAAGCCGTTATCAATCCGGCCCGGGTAATAGGTATGCACTTTTTCAATCCTGCTACGATTATGAAATTAGTAGAAGTGGTGAATACAGATTATACAAGTACCGAAACAACACAAACAATTATTGCACTGGCAAAAAGCATGGGCAAAACTCCGGTGCTATGCAAAGATGCTCCGGGGTTTATTGTTAACCGGGTAGCACGACCTTATTATCTTGAATCATTAAGATTGGTTGAAGAAAATATTTCTTCTTTTGAACAAACAGATAGATTGATGGAAGCTACCGGGTTTAAAATGGGTCCATTTAAATTGATGGATTTGATCGGCAACGATATAAACTATGCAGTGAGTTGTTCTTTATTTAATCAATTAGAAAACCCTGAACGATTAAGGCCTTCACCAATTCAGAAAAGCTTAGTTGAAAATGGAGACTTAGGTAAGAAATCTGGAAAAGGATATTATAATTACAATAAACAATAGTAAATGATTTTAGTAACTGGAGGAACCGGGTTTCTCGGAGCATATATAATAAAAGAACTAATAGAAAAAGGCCATACAGTTCGTGCCATCCGGCGAACAACCAAACTTCCCTTCTTTATTTCTTCAAGTCTATTTGAAAAAGTAGAATGGGTTGAAGGTGATATTCTCGATGTTAATTCACTTGAAGTTGCCATGGAAGGAATCGATACAGTTATCCATTCTGCCGCTGTTGTTTCTTTTATAAAAAATGAGAGGAAGAATATGTATCATGTAAATGTGGACGGCACGGCAAATGTTGTAAATATTGCGTTGGAAAAAAATGTTCGTCGCATCATTTATATAAGTTCTGTAGCAGCCTTGGGTAGAACAGCTGGCGGCGGTCATGTAGATGAAGAAAAAAAATGGGAAGAAAGTAAAGTGAATACACATTATGCAAAGAGTAAGTATAAAGGAGAAATAGAAGTGTGGCGGGGTTTCAGCGAAGGATTAAATGGAGTGATATTGAATCCGAGTACCATTCTCGGTTATGGCGATTGGAATAACAGCAGTTGTGCAATATTTAAAAAAGTATATGAGGAATTTCAATTTTATACAGGCGGTATCAATGGTTTTGTAGATGTAGAAGATGCAGCAAAGGTTATTGTTTTATTTGCAGAAAATAATATTACAGAACAGCGGTATATTGTTAATGCGGAGAATTGGGAATTCCAACATTTACAAAATTCCATTGCTGATGGTTTTAATAAAAAAAGACCAACTAAAACCGCGTCTCCTTTTTTAATGAATATCGCCTGGCGATTTGAAAAAATTAAATCGCTGTTTTCAGGGAACAAGCCCCTGATTACAAAAGAAAGTGCAAGAGTAGCTCAAAGCAAAACTTATTTTGAAAATGCTAAAATACTTAAAGATCTAAAGGGATTTTCCTTTACACCATTAGAAGAAACAATTAAAAATGCCTGCCAACTTTACCTTGGCACAATAAATGCAAACCGATAAGCACTTAATTCCCCGCAATGAAAATATTTTTTATTTTTTTCTTATTTGTTTTATCAACTACAGCATACGCTCAATTTACAGTTACCGGCCGTATTACAGATTCCGTAACAAAAGAACCCCTGAAAGCAGCATCTGTATTTTGCCAGAACACAACGCTTGGCACTTCAACCAATTCACAGGGAGAATTTACGTTGACACTGAAAAGCGGTGGCTATGATCTGATAATTTCTTACACAGGTTATCAAACTATAACTAAAAGAATAACGGGTGAAGAAAATAAACTGGAACTTCAGATGGCCCGTGAAGAAAAGAATCTTGAAGAAGTCGTAATACAAAATAGTAATGAAGTATTTGATGGTTGGGAAAAATATGGGAAATTTTTCATTGAAAATTTTATTGGCACAACACCAAATGCTGCTACCTGTACCATTGAAAATCGGGAAGTACTGAAATTTTACTTTCTCAAAAAAAGCAATAGGTTAAGAGTATTGGCAACAGAACCCATTGTTATTTCCAATAAAGCATTGGGATATAACCTGCGTTACCAACTGGATACATTTGTTTATTATTATAATTCAGATATCAGCAGTTATAAAGGCTTCTGTCTTTTTTCTGAAATGGAGGGAGATGAAGTGGAAAAAAAGAAATGGTTTGCTAACAGAAAGAAAGCTTATTATGGATCTAAGCTTCATTTCCTCCGTTCTTACTACGACAGCACATTAACTGAAGATGGTTGGCTGATAAGCATGCTGGATGAAAATGATGAAAAGAAATTTAATAAAATTGGCAACCCATACGACACTACTTATTATGGCCAAATTGACAGTACGCATGAAGTAGAGGTTTGGTACCCAAGGAAAATAAGTGTTACTTACGTTAAGAAAAAACCGGAGCCTGAGTATCTCAAAAAATTTGATTTGCCAAAAATTGTCAGTACACAAATCTCTTATATTGATTTGAATGAAGTGATTACTATCAAACTAAACGGTTACTACTACGACCAGAAAGACTGGATTAACCAGGGGTACTGGAGTTGGAAAAATTTAGGGGACTTGCTGCCGTATGATTATGATGAGTAAGTTTAAAAGCTTATGAAAAGGTTTGTTTCTTTTTAGACTAGATTAATCATTGGCCATTCAACTACAGTGCTTACAATTTTTTCTTCATCTTCTCCCATATCTCCGGAATTCTTTTTACCCAAACTAATTCCTTCATTTTTTCTTTTGCATCTATAGCTGGAGAACCAAAATAGGTTTTGCCCCCAATGATTGAAGAAGGAACACCACTTTGCGCATAAACAACAGCACCTCTTCCAACGGTTAATGTTTTACTTACTCCTACCTGCGCCCATAATATTACATCGTCCTCTATTGTTGTTGCACCGGCTATTCCCACTTGTCCGGCAATCAAACAATTTTTTCCAATTTCAGTATCGTGGCCCACATGTATCAGGTTATCCATTTTTGTGCCGGTGCCAATGATTGTATCGCCGCTTACACCCCGGTCAATTGTACAGTTAGCCCCTATTTCTACACTATCTTCAATTATTACCCTGCCACAGCTTACCATTTTTTTATAATGAATACTTCGGTTTGTTTTTTTATTGTAGTAAAAAGCATCGCTGCCGATAACCGTGCCTGATTGAATAATCACATCATTCCCAATAATACAATTGTCCATTATCGTAACATTAGGATATAGAATACAATTTTTACCAACAAGAACATTGTTTCCGAGAAACACATTTGGCATAATAACTGAACCTTTGCCAACTGTTGCTGCATCACTTATCATTTTGGATGCCGGATTAAAAGGATGAAAATGGTTGATGATTTTTAGATAAGCTTCAAAAGGATCTTCCACAATAAGCAATGCTTTTCCATCGGGGCAATCCATTTTTTTATTAATGATAATAAAACTTGCTGCTGAATTAATACATTTATCATAGTATTTAGGATGATCAACAAATGCAAGATCTCCTTTTTTTACTTTGTGTAATTCATTGATGCCGGTTACAATTCCCTCTTTATTTCCGATCAATTCAGCATCGATTAAACCCGCAATAAAACTTACTGCAACATGTTCTTTTAACTCCATAAAAATTGATTTGACGCAAAGGTAGTGATGTGAATCTTCCTAAATCAATCCACATTTTTAGCATTTTTTGCTGATTGCTGAAGAAATCAAAAAAAAATAATTTTTTAATTCTGATGTAATTTTATCATTTTCCATTTATACTTTTTTGTAAAGATTATAGAAATAATTTTCCCCGTTCTTTTGATTAGGGATAACCCGATGAAATAAATACCTTCAATGAAAACCTTGCCTGCAGCATATCTCATTCAATTTCAAAAATTTGAAAATTATTTTTTAACCAACCCATTAAACCACAATAAGCATCAACTATTTTTTTTAAGCAAAACAAATGTTGTTCATTATCCACAACGAAAGAAGAAATGTGAATAAAATATTTTAAAAAAACTTTTTTGTTAGAAGATTTTATTATTAATATTGTGATGGGAAATTTATTTCCCTTACTTACTAACCCATCCATA